>JBIQML010000647.1:0-2896 GCA_044463405.1 Nakamurella lactea
GTGGGCGCGCGCCCGGTCCGCGTCCGCGACCATCAGATCGTCGACGTGCGGGGACGCGGCCAGTACCGCGGCGTGTGAGGCACCGATCCGGCCGGCACCGGCCAATCCGATTCGCATGAACGCCGATTGTGCTGCGCGGCCCGCTGGTCGTCAACGATTTGTTCAGACATCCGGTGTTGGACCTATTTGTCTTGACATATGGACATTACCCATGTCACGCTGGTGCCACCGCGCGGCGCCGACGCGTGCCTCGCACCCCGGCGGCGCCGCGATCGTGAGACCCCTGGCTGCGGAGGGAGAACCGGATGAGGACCATCCCGCACTGGATCGACGGGCACCGGGAGGAGGCCGGCCCGGCCGGAGCCTCGGACGTGTACGAGCCGGCGTCCGGACAGGTACAGGCCCGGGTGGCGCTGGCCGACCGGGACCTGGTGGACAGGGCGGTGACGAGCGCAACGGAGGCGTTCGCGTCCTGGTCGGACAGCGCGCTGTCGGCGCGCACCCGGGTGATGTTCGCCTTCCACGACCTGGTCGCACGGCACACCGACGAGCTCGCCAAGCTGGTCAGCTCTGAACACGGCAAGGTGGTCTCGGACGCCGCCGGCGAGGTGGCCCGCGCCCTGGATGTGATCGAATTCGCCTGCGGCATCCCGCATCTGCTCAAGGGCGAGTTCTCCGACCAGGTGTCCACCGGCATCGACACGCTGACCGTGCACCGGCCGGTGGGCGTGTGCGCGGGGATCACCCCGTTCAACTTCCCGGTGATGGTCCCGGCCTGGATGCACCCGATCGCGATCGCCTGCGGCAACTCCTTCGTGCTCAAGCCCAGCGAGCGCGACCCCTCGGCGTCCACCATGATCGCCGAGCTGTACCAGCGGGCGGGCCTGCCGGACGGCGTGTTCTCCGTCGTCAACGGTGACAAGGGGGCGGTGGACGCGATCTGTGACCACCCGGGGATCGCCGCGGTGTCGTTCGTCGGGTCGACGCCCATCGCCCGATACGTGCACCAGCGGGCGTCCGGCACCGGCAAGCGGGTGCAAGCGCTGGGCGGGGCGAAGAACCACGCGGTGGTGCTGCCCGACGCCGACCTGGACTTCGCCGCCGACCAGATCAGCGCCGCCGGCTACGGCTCTGCCGGTCAGCGCTGCATGGCGCTGTCCGCGGTGGTCGCGATCGGCGAATGCGCCGACGACCTGGTGGACCGGCTGGAGAAGCGGGCCCGCGGCGTGGTGGTGGGTCCGGGCAACGCCGTGGACTCCGAGATGGGGCCGCTGGTGACGGCGGCGGCCCAGCAGCGGGTGACGGCGGCCATCGACGGCGGTCTCGCCGCGGGTGCGGACCTGCGGGTGGACGGCCGTGGGCTGACGGTTGCCGAGCACGAGGGCGGCTTCTTCGTCGGGCCGACCCTGTTCGACCACGTCACCACCGGCATGGAGATCTACACCCAGGAGATCTTCGGGCCCGTGCTGGTGGTGCTGCGCGCGCCCGACCTGGTGACGGCCATCGACCTGGTCAACGCCAACCCGTACGGCAACGGCACCGCGATCTTCACTGCCAGCGGCGGCGCGGCCAGGGAATTCGCCCGGCGGATCACGGTCGGGATGGTCGGTGTCAACGTGCCCATCCCGGTACCGATGGCCTACCACTCGTTCGGCGGCTGGAAGGACTCGTTGTTCGGCGACCGGCACGTGCACGGCACCGAGGGCGTGTCGTTCTACACCCGCAGCCAGGCCATCACCTCGCGCTGGCCGTCGCTGGCATCCGTGAGCCCGGCGACGCTGAGCTTCCCCACCGCGCACTGATACCCCGCCCGCAGCGCGGGTCCCGCCCCTGATCGGGTGCCGCGGCGCCCACCCGGGTCCGGCGGTCCGCCGCTCGGCCGCGGCACGCCGGACTCGCGGTGCCGCAGCATGCCGCTGTCCGGTCCGACCGGCCCCGTCGCCACCGTCGCCGCCAGGGCGAAGCCTTCGGGGCGCCCTCGCGTCCCAGCGCCGTCCTCCCTCCGGTGCGCCGCGAGTCGCCGGCCATGCCCGGCTGTGTCCCCGCATGGCCGGTCCGGCTTGGTCCCGGGCACCCGCCACGGTGCTGTGGCGAACAAAGCCCCATTTTTAGGTCCGTATGTCTTGACAATCGGTCCAGGCACCGTGATGCTGAGCACATCCAATCCGCCCGGTGGCGCCTCGCGACTCCGAGCGGCCCATCCCAGGGACGACCGAGGAGGCACCCGCCAGTGCACGTACGTCACCTGATCCGCCACCGCACGCTTGCGGTCTGCGTCACCGCCACCGCCGCACTGCTGCTCTCGGCGGCGTGCGCGCCATCCGACACGTCTGCCGGCTCGGCCGGAAGCGGTGGATCCGCGGCCAGCGGGCAGAGTTCCGGCTCGGTAGGTTCGGCCGACCCTGCGAGTCCGGCCAGCTCCGGCAGCGCCGCCAGCTCGGCTGACTCGGCCGGCTCCGGTAGCGCCGCCAGCTCGGCCGGCTCGGCCGGCTCGGCCGGCTCCGGCAGCGCCGCCAGCTCGGCCGGCGGCGACTTCTCGCTGGACGACCTGGTCGCCGCCGCGAAGGAGGAGGGCAGCCTGACCGTCTACGACACGTCCGGCATCGTCACCGACCTGACCGCGAACTTCGAGAAGAAGTATGGGATCAAGACGACCGGTGTGAAGAGCCACGACGGCGACACCATCACCAAGATGGTTGCCGAGGGCAAGTCGGGCAACGTCACCGTCGACGTCGCGTTGCTGTCGGACGTCTCGGTGATCGTCTCGCAACTGATCCCGCAGAAGCTCGCCTACAGCTGGGTGCCTCCGGACCTGGCCAAGGACATCGACGAGCAGGACCAGGATCCGCTGGTGGAGTCCTACGGAGCCGACCTGTGGGCCTACAACACCGAGGCC
>JBIQML010000648.1:0-2891 GCA_044463405.1 Nakamurella lactea
CGCGGCACGCACCGCATCCGGGTCGCCCCGCCACGCGATCCTGACCGCCGAGCGCCCGGCGATCCACAGCAGCACCTCGGCGGGATCGGCGTGCAGTTCGGCGACCGGCGAGCCGGCGTGCAGCACCAGTGGCGGTCGCCCCGGCAGCACGGCGGTGATCCCGACCGGGCTCCGTCGCAGCCGGAACCGGATCGCCGGCGAGGACAGCTGCTCCGTCACCGCCGCCGTCGTCTGCGGGTCCAGATCCCGTGGCTGCCAACCCGCCTCGCCGCGTCGCGCGTCCTCGTGGTGGATGAACATCTCGCCGCCGTTGGCGAGCTCGTCGAGCCTGCCCCAGCCCATCGGGTTCCACCAGGGGGGCCCCGCCCGCAGCAGGCCGATCTGCTCGGCCCACGGTCGCGACCGGATCTCCCGCCTGATCCGCTCGGCATGGCCGGCCAGCGGGGGCACCAGCATTCCGATCGCACTGTCCGGGCGCCGCTCGCGGATCAGCAGGTGCGCCAGCAGGTCGCCGGTCGTCCAGCCCTCGCACAGCGTCGGGCGATCCGGCCCGGCCGCCTGCAGGAAGTCCGCCAGTGCCGCCCGTTCCCGCTGCGCCAAGCCCATACCGCCGACGATAGCGCCGGGCGGCGCGTCGCCGACCCGGCTGACGCCATCACCCACTTGCATGACGCCATCACTGGTGTCATACTGACGTCATGGATCTCACCCCGTATACCCAGAGCCTCCGCGAGGACCTGCTGAGCGCCGCATCCGTCGGTGACGAGCAGACCCGCAGGGCCGCCGCACTGTTGACCACCGCGCTGGAGCCCGCCGCCCGGCTGGCGATCATGAACGCGCTGTCCGACCTGGCCGCCGAGGTCACCGGCGCGCTGGACGACACCACCGTCGAACTCCGTCTGGAGGGACGGGACGTGCGGGTGTCGGTCGCCCGGCACGAGCGCTCCGCCGACGACTCCGGCGGCTGGTCCCGGGACGACGACGGCCGCTCCGTCGCCGACGACGATCTGGGTCGATCCGTGCGGGACGCCGGCGGGGAACTGTCCCGAACCACCCTGCGGCTGGTCAACGAGGTCAAGTCGCAGGCCGAGCAGGCCGCCAACGCCCAGGGGGTGTCGCTGAACACCTACATCCAGCGGGCGGTCGCCGACGCCATCCGCGGCTCCGTCGATCGCAGCCGGAACCGCCGTGGCGGCCCGCACACCGTCACCGGCTACGTCCAGGGCTGACACTCCCCTCCCCATCCCCGCCCGCAGAAAGGCGACCCATGCATACCTTCAGCACCCCCGCCCCGATCACCGTGGAGGTTCGCAACGCCTCGGGTGATGTCCACGTCACCCTCGCCGACACCGATCAGACGACGGTGGACGTCACCCTGATGTCCTCCGGTGCCGCGGGTTTCGTGGACGAGATCGTCCGGGCCTTCGGCGGTCGCCGGGGCGACGAGGCCGACTCGGCCGACAAGCGCTCCCGCTGGTGGGAGGCCCCCGGCGGCCCCGAGGCATCCGGCATCCTGGACCGGGTGCGGGTCGATCTGGCCGCTCGAGACGAGGGGCAGACCCTCATCGTGGACACCGATCCCGCCTCCCGCGGCTGGCGGACCTCGTTCGCCGTGCGGGTCATCGCGCCCACCGGTTCGAGTGTCCGGGTCAACTCGCAGTCAGCGGACGTGACGGTCTCCGGCACCGCCGGGATGATGGACATCCGCACCGCGTCCGGCGACGTGCTCGCGGACGACGCGCGGGAGACGGTGCACATCCAGACCGCCTCGGGGGACGTCCGCCTGCAATCGGTCGGCGGGGACCTGTCGTGCCGATCGGCGTCCGGCGACCTGGAGGTCACCTCGGTCGCCGGCAGCACGGCGCTGCACACCACGTCCGGAGACGTCCGGGTGCAGGCGCCGGCGGGCGACGTCGAGGTGCGCACGGTGTCCGGTGACGTGGACGTCGCCGATCTGGTGCGCGGGCTGGCCAGGGTGACGACGGTGTCCGGTGACGTGGAACTCGGCGTGCACAGCGGATCGCTGGCAGCGGTGAACCTCTCCACCATCAGCGGTGACACCCGCAGCGACCTGGACATCAGTGACCGCCCCGCGGGTGGCGGTGACGGGATGTCTCCCGAACGCCCGGATCCGGGCACCGACTCCGGCACCGACTCCGGCGCCGGTGTGGTGTCCGGGGCGGGCGCGGACACCGGTCAGGTGTCGGCGGCACCGGCGCCCACCCTGGACATCCGGGCCCGCACGACCTCCGGCGACATCCGGCTGCGGCGCTCGATCGCCGCCTGAGCCCGCTCGCCAGGCCCGCACGCCGCCCTGCCAAGGGGATCCTTTTGACATCGCGGACCGCCCGATTTCGGCATGATTGGCCAACTCGGCAGATCCCGATGCGGTGCTACCGTCCGCTCTCACTGCCCGCGTTCGGACGCGACCTGTGGTCGTCGGGGACACATCTTTCATCCGGCGCGCGGAGCGATGACGATCGCCCTGTCACCGGTGCGCCGCACCACGTGTCATCCGATCGTTACCCAATGGACGGCCGTCTGGGGTGCACCGGCTCCCTGCCGGTGGTTAGCATTCCCCAGCATTACACGACGCGCGCCCGGCGCGGCGATGCACCACATCAGGAGGATAGGCGTGCAGAAAACTCGAATGGCGTTCGCCGCGGCGGCCGCCCTTGCCATGCTGGTCGCGGCCGGCTGTGGCAGCAGCGGCACCGGCGCCGAGGGCGACGGCGGGTCGGCCTCCGGCAGTGCCGCGTCCAGCGCCTCGGCGTCCGGCAGTTCCGCCTCCGGCAGCGCCGCATCCAGCGCCTCGGGCTCGGCCAGCTCCGCATCGGGCAGCGCCGCATCCAGCGCCTCGGGCTCGGCCAGCTCCGCATCGGGCAGCGCCG
>JBIQML010000649.1:0-2872 GCA_044463405.1 Nakamurella lactea
CAGCGCCAGAAGCGCGTAGATGTCGTCGGGCTGCTGGACGATCCAGTCGCGAAACAGCCGCACCAGCCGTTCGGTGCGTTCCAGCGGGAACAGCATGGGACCGCCGGTGACGATGCCGACGGGGTGCAGCCGCATGCGGAACTCGGTGACGACGCCGAGGTTGCCGCCGCCGCCGGCCAGGCCCCACAGCAGGTCCTCGTCACCGTCGGCCCCGGCATGCGCGGTCGAGCCGTCGGCCAGCACCACGTCGGCGCCCACCAGGTTGTCCACCGCGAGGCCGTGTTTGCGGCTCAGGTAGCTGATGCCCCCGCCGAGGGTGAAGCCGCCCATTCCGACCGTGGAGACCGTCGCGGTGGTGGTGGCCAGGCCGAAGGGCTGGGCGGCCCGGTCAACGTCACCGGCCAACGCCCCGCCACCGATCGAGGCCATCCTGCGCTCCGGATCGATGCGCACGTGGCGGATGTCGCGCAGGTCGGCGACGATCCCGCCGTCGACGGATCCGTGGCCCGCGGCGCTGTGACCGCCGGCCCGTACCGCCAGCGGCAGGCCTTCGCCTGCAGCGAACCGAACGGTGACGGACACGTCGGAAGGATCCGCGCAGCGCACGATGGCGGCGGGACGGCGGACCAGCGACATGTTGTCGATCCCGCGCCACTCGTCGTAGCCGCGGTCGCCGGGCGCGACGACGAGACCGCGCACGAGCCGCGCCAGGCGGCGCGACGGCTCGTCGGTCTGAATGCTCATGGTGGCCTCCGGCGCGACAGGAATGGATGGCGCCATGGTCGCCCGATCGGTGGCCGGCCCGGATCGGCGAAAACCCTCAATCGGAGGAGTGGCTCTGCCGGTGACGGACCACGTAGGCTGCGGCCTCCGCCCGGTTGCGCAGCCCCAACTTGAACAGCACCGTTCGCACATGGTGCTCGATCGTCTTGCGGGACAGGAACAGCCGGGCCGCAAGCTCGGAATTGGACAACCCCTCGCCGAGCAGGTCCAAGACCTCCCGCTCCCGTTGGGTGAGCTCGCCGACGTCGGCCGGACCGCCGCGGACGGCCGTCACCCCGAGGCCCCGCAGGGTGGCAGCGGCTTCGTCGGCATCACTCGCCGCACCCAACTCTTCGAAGGCGACGAGCGCGGATCGTGCCTCGGCTATGGCGTCGTTGCCGTTCAGCAGCCGGCTCAGCGCGATCCTGGTGCGAGCGGCCTGCAACGGCATTCGCGAACGCGTGAACAGGCTCAGCGCACGTTCCAGTCCGGCGGCGTCGCCGTGCACGATCCCGGCCGCCCGCTCGGACCGGGCGCGCAGCGGTACGCATCCGGTCCGCTCGGCGATTCCCGCCAGTTGCGTAACGGCGTGCTCGGTGTCCGGCCCGGAGGACACCGTCGCCATCAGTTCCCACAGCGCGGCAGCCTCTGCCCAGATGGCCGATCCCACCCGGTACGCGCCGTCACGCGACCGGTCGGCGTCGGTCAACTCGCGAAGCCGCCTGCGGGCGATCCGGGCGGCGCTGGACGTGTCGCCTCGACGCGCGGCGATGGCCGCCAGAACCCCTGCGCTGGTGGTGAAGTCGTGCAGACCCTGCAGCAGTTGCTCGGCCTCCTCGAGACGTCCCTGAGCCAGCCGCAACTCGGCGAGGCGGGCGCACGCCTCGGCGTGCAGTGCCGGCTCCGCCGTTCGTCCGGCGACGATCGCTGCCAGCAGCTCGCGCTCGGCGTCCGCCCACCTGCCCGCCTCGATCAGAACGGCACCGTAGTAGACGCGACAGTGTAGGTGCAGGTGATCGCTGTGAAACCTGTTGGTGAACACCGTGGCGGCCCTCACCCATTGCAGCACGCGGTCCACATCGGCCACGTCGGCGCAAGCGCCGATCAACGTGCAGCAGGTGTACACGACGGTGTGCGGGCGGCGGCATTCGCCGGCCAGCGAGGCGGCCATCGCCTCGTCCAGCAAGGACGTTCCCTCCGACGATCGGCCCTGCTGCACCATGGCCGCGCCGAGCTGACTGATCGCGCAGAGCTCCAGATCAGGATCGCCGAATCGTCGTGCGGCCTCCCGAGCGTCGCGTGACCAGCGTTCCGCCGCAGCGGGATCGGCCGAGTCGTGGGCGCGGATCAGCGCCACCCACCCGCTTGCCGGAGCCAGTCGGGGGCCACGGGCCAGCCGATCAGCCCGCGTCAGCCAGCCGCGCGCGGCCGCCACGTTGCCCAGGCTGACGCGATAGTTCAGGTACAGCGCGACCGCCATCTGAACAGCGCCGGCGGGGTCCCCGCGGCGCTGGAAGGCGGCATAGGCCTGCTCGAGTCGCTCGACCGCCTCCTCGGTACGACCCAGCCACCACAGGGTGTCGCCCAGCCCCGCCAGCGTTTCCGGGGCGGCGTCCAACTCGACGAGGGCCGCCCAATGCCCGTGCGCGGCCGCCCAGTCCCCGGCGGCCTGCGCCGCCCGGGCCGCCTCGACGAGCTCGTCCGCTCCGGGAGCCACGGTGCTCAAGAGTACGGAAGGTAGGGCGCAGGGGATGCAATTTTGGACCGCTCATTCGGCCTGCCCGGCCCCGGACCGCACCAGGTAGGCCGCCGCCGCGGCCCGCGCGGACGGCCCGGACAGATTGAGCTTGGCGTAACTGTTGGACAGGTGCCGCTCGACGGTACGGGCACTGAGTACCAGCCGGTCGGCGATCCGATCGTTGGTCAACCCGGCCGCGACCAGCTCCAACACCTCGAGCTCCCTGCCGGTCAACGGTTGCCGGGGCTGGACGGCTGGCGCGGTAGATCCCAGGAAGTCCCGCAGCGCCTCCAGGAACACCGGCCACGCGGGCTCGTCCGCCAGCGCCACGTGGTTATGGCTGTGCAACGGAACCAGCCGGGCACCGGGAAT
>JBIQML010000650.1:0-2871 GCA_044463405.1 Nakamurella lactea
TCTCCGGGGTGTACCGATCCGAGGCCGGTCGCACCGACACCATCGCCAAGGCCCTCGTCGCCACCGAGAAGTTCGAGGCCGAGCACGGTCGGCGGCCGCGGATCCTGGTGGCCAAGGTGGGCCAGGACGGGCACGACCGTGGCCAGAAGGTCATCGTCACCGCGTTCGCCGACCTCGGTTTCGACGTGGACGTGGGGCCGCTGTTCGCCACGCCCGAGGAGGTGGCACGTCAGGCGGTGGACGCCGACGTGCACATCGTCGGAGTCTCCACCCTGGCGGCCGGGCACCTGACGCTGGTGCCGGCGCTGCGAGACGCGCTGGCCGAGGCCGGCCGGCCGGACATCATGATCGTGGCCGGCGGGGTGATCCCGCCCGGCGACGTGGACGCGGTGAAGGCCGCCGGCGCGAGCGCGGTGTTCGGGCCCGGCACGGTGATCGCCGATTCGGCGCTCGCCCTGCTGGACGCGCTGAACGAGCGGCTGGCCTCCTGAGGTGACCACGCCGCCTCGCCGAGCCCTGCCCGACGTGGATGCTCTGGCCGAGGCCGTGCGCTCGGGCGACCGGGCCGCCCTGGCGCGGGCCATCACCCTGGTGGAGTCCGGGCGACCGGAGCACCGCGCGTCCGCCCGCGACCTGCTGGCGATGCTGCTGCCGGCGGCAGGTAACTCCTGGCGGGTCGGCATTTCCGGCGTGCCCGGCGCCGGCAAGTCGACCTTCATCGAGACCCTGGGAGGCCGGCTCACTGGGAGCGGGCACCGGGTCGGGGTGCTGGCCATCGATCCGTCGTCCACCCGCACCGGCGGGTCGGTGCTGGGCGACAAGACCCGCATGCCGGCGCTGGCCGCCGACCCGGACGCCTACATCCGGCCCTCTCCCAGTTCCGGCACCCTCGGCGGGGTGACACGGGCGACGGCGCAGACGATTCCGCTGCTGGAGGCGGCCGGCTACGACGTGGTGCTGGTGGAGACCGTCGGGGTCGGGCAGTCCGAGACGGCAGCGGCCGGCATGGTGGACACCTTCCTGCTGCTGGGATTGGCCCGTTCCGGAGATCAGCTGCAGGGCATCAAGCGCGGGGTGCTGGAGATCGTCGACCTGGTGGCGATCAACAAGGCCGACGGCGAGCGGGCCGGGGACGCCAGGGAGGCGGCGCGGGAGCTGTCCGGCGCGCTGCGCCTGGTGTACGCCGGCTCCGGCGGCTGGGTGCCACCGGTGGTCACCTGCTCCGGCCTGACCGGTGACGGGGTGGACGAGGTATGGACGCTGGTGGCCCGGCACCGGGAGTTCCTGGGCGCCAACGGCATCGCGGCCAAGCGCAGCGCACAGCAGTGGGAGCTGGCCATCTCCCTGGTCCGGGAGACCCTGCTGGCGCGGCTGCAGCACTCCCCCGCGGTGGCGGAGGTCCGTGACCGGTTGCGCTCCGACGTGCTGGCCGGGACGGTGACGGCGGTGGCGGCGGCGGACGAGATGCTGGCGGCGTTCGATCGCCGGTAGCCAACGGCGCCCGGACGCTGGCTGGCGGGGCGCTCGGTCGGCCCGGAGGCGGTTCGACGACTGGCACGAACTGTCGCTGGATTCTGACGCGGGGGTCAACGTCGAGGCGTCTGGTGGTTGAGGCCGGTGACGCGGGCGAGGGCGGCGAACCCGTCGTCGCTGCCTGGCCAGTGCCGCCGAACGGTGTCGAGCCCGGCTCGGCGGACGACGCTGCGAAGCACGATCGTGACGATGATTGCGTCGTCGGCGTAACCCAGCACTGGGATGAAATCAGGAATCACATCGATCGGCATCGCGAGGTAGGCGAGCAGCAGGCCCAGCCGAACCCGCGTGCCACGTGGCAGGGTCCTGTCCGAGGCGAGCCGGCGCACCAAACGCAGTCCATCCGGGAGCAGCCGCAGTGCCTCACGTAGTAGCCGACCGCGCGGACGGGCCGCAACTAGCACGACGACCAGGACGAGCCAAGCGAGGAGCAGCGCTGCGACGACACTGATGAGCAAGTCCCACCAAACAGAACCAGTCATGGTTGATCCAAGCGCCTGCAGCCGCCGCCCGTGTCGGGTCTTCCTGTCCCAACGGTAACGGAGGCGTCGGCTTGTCGTTCGCCTTCGAGCACCGTCGCCGCGGCGGCGACGTCCGTGTACCCCGGCGCCACATCCCATCATCCGGGGGCTTCCCGTGACGTGCGACATCGCGTCACATCGTCATGGGATCGAATGACCGGGAGGAGCCCGAGAACTGCAGGCGCGGCGCGGTGGTCGTGTCTGCCTGATGGTGGGTCGCGCTCGTGGGTCACCGCGTCACCGGGAACACCAGGTGGGTGACCCGGTCCCCCTGCACGCAGACCGTGGGATTGCCGAGCGGGACGTCCTCGGATCGGAGCCGGCCGAAGAAGGGTCGGTTGCCCTCGCCCATCACCACCGGCACGAGGTCGATGGCCACCTCGTCAAGCAGTCCGAGTTCGAGGCACTGCCGGGCGAGGGTGCCGCCGGTGACGGCGACGTCGCGCCCGCCGGCGAGCTCCCGCGCCCGCACGATCGCTTTCGGTACTCCGTTGGTGACGAATGAGAACGGCGCGTCGGGGTGCGCATCGACCCAGTCCGTCGGGACGTCATGGGTCACGACAACGATGGGGACGTCCAAGGTGTGCCGGCCGTGCCAGCCGTCGGTCACGTCGAACAGCGTCCTGCCGCAGACCAACGCCCCCAAGGAGGACACCCACCGTCGCCAGTGATCTGCGCTCGCCGGCTTGAGGTGGACAGTGAAGTCCCCGGCGGGGGTCGGGACGGCAACGTCACCGTTCTGCAGCCAGTCGAACAGCCGCCCGATGGTGTTGTCCTGCTTGGCAACGTACCCGTCCAGCGACATGGTCGCGTTCGC
>JBIQML010000651.1:0-2867 GCA_044463405.1 Nakamurella lactea
GCCATGGCGTCGATGCGGCGCTGTGCGAAGGTTCGGAACACCAGGCCGTCGGCGTAGCCACACACCACCCTGGTGGTGTCCTCGATGGTCTCCTCGCGGCCCATCTGCGAGGTGCGCCCGTCGACGATCACCGGCTGGCCGCCGAGTTGCGCGATGCCGATCTCGAACGACAGCCGGGTGCGGGTGGAGTTCTTCTCGAACAGCGCCACGACCGCCCTGCCGCGCAGCGGGGTGGAGGTGTCGGCGCCGGACTTGTAGGCGTCGGCCAGGTCCAGGATGCGCGTCAGCTCGTCGGGGGTCAGGTCATCATCGCGCAGGTAATGCCGGATCACGGTGGTTCTCCTCGGTCGTGGTTCTGCGGTCTCGGGTCTGGTGGTCGCCGGTGCCTCGGTCCGGCCGGTGGCGGACCGTCGCCGGTCACGCCGGGGCGGCGGCGTCCAGGATGGCGGGCAGGGCGGCGACGAAGCCGTCGGCCTGGTCGGTGGTCAGGATCAGCGGCGGCGCCAGGCGCAGCACATCCGGGGCGGCGGCGTTGGTCAGGTAGCCGGCGGCGGCGGCGCGGGCGTTGGCGGCCGCGGCGATCGGCTCGGTGAGCTGGACCCCGATCAGCAGTCCCTGACCCCGGACCTCGGCGATGAGCGGGTGATGAAGGTCCTCGATGGCGGTGCTCAGATGCTTTCCCAGCGTTGCCGTGTGGTCCAGCAGCCGGTCGGCGGCGATGGTGTCCAGCACGGCCAGGGCGGCCGCGGCGCACACCGGGTTGCCGGCGAAGGTGGAGCCGTGCAGCCCGGGGGTCAGCAGGTCGGCGGCGTCGTCGTAGGCGATGACGGCGCCCATCGGAAGGCCACCGCCGAGACCCTTGGCCAGCGTCATCACGTCGGGGCGGATCCCGGTGTGCTGGTGGGCGAACCACTCTCCGGTGCGGCCGATGCCGGTCTGCACCTCGTCCAGCATCAGCAGCGCGCCGGCGTCGGAGGCGATGCGCCGGGCGTCGGCCAGGTAGCCGTCCGGCGGGACGATCACGCCGGCCTCGCCCTGGATCGGCTCCAGCATCACGGCGGCGGTGCTGGCATCGACGGCGGAGGCCAGCGCGGCGGTGTCGCCGTAGGGCACGAAGCTGACGCCAGGAGGCATCGGTTCGAACGGCTGGCGCTTGGACGGCTGGCCGGTCATGGCCAGCGCGCCCATGGTGCGGCCGTGGAACGCCTTGTCGGTGGCGACGATCCCGGGCCGGCCGGTGAGCCGGGCGATCTTGAAGGCGGCCTCGTTGGACTCGGTGCCGGAGTTGGTGAACAGCACCTTCCCGGCTCCGCCGGCTCCGGAGATCTCCAGCAGCCGTTCGGCCAGCGCCAGCACGGTGGGGTGGGAGAAGTAGTTGGACACGTGCGCCAGGGTGGCGATCTGCTCGGTGACGGCGCGCACCACGGCGGGGTGTGCATGGCCCAGTGCGTTGACGGCGATGCCGCCCAGCAGGTCCAGGTACTCGCGCCCGTCGGCGTCGGTGAGCACCGCCCCGCGGCCGGACACCAGCTCGATGCCGGGCGTGCCGTAGTTGTGCATCAGCGCGGCGTCCCAGCGGCGGGCGGCAGAGGCGTTGCCGGACGGGGATTCCTGCGTGGTCGGTGCGCCGGTCATGTCGGCTCCTCGGTGGGTGCTCCAGCGGTGGTCGGGGTCGGTGCGGCGGAGGGCACGACCATGGTGCCGATGCCCTCCGTGGTGACGATCTCCAGCAGGATGGCGTGCGGGCGCCGGCCGTCGATGATGTGTGCGGCGGACACTCCCCCCTGCACGGCGTGCAGCGCGCCCTCCATCTTGGGCACCATGCCGGCATCCAGCCGGGGCAGCATGTCGGCCAGCGCGTCGGCATCGATGCGGCTGATCAGCGACCCGCGGTCCGGCCAGTTCGCGTACAGGCCCTCGACGTCGGTGAGCACCACCAGTTTGGCGGCGTTCAGCGCCACCGCGATGGCGGCGGCGGCGGTGTCGGCGTTCACGTTGTGCACCACACCGTCGGCGTCCGGGGCGACGGAGGCGATGACGGGGATTCGGCCGGCGTCCACCAGATCGAGCACGGCGTCCGGGTTCACCCGGGCGATGTCGCCGACCAGGCCGATGTCGGTGGCCACGCCGTCCACCAGCACGGTGCGGCGGGTGGCGGTGAGCAGTCCGGCGTCCTCGCCGCTCATCCCGATCGCGAGCGGGCCGTGCGAGTTGATCAGCCCGACGAGTTCCCGGCCGACCTGGCCGACCAGCACCATGCGCACCACGTCCATGGATTCCGTCGTGGTGACGCGGAATCCGCCGCGGAACTCGCCCGGCAGGCCCAGCCGGGACAGCATGGCGGAGATCTGCGGTCCGCCGCCGTGCACCACCACCGGGCGCAGCCCGACGGTGCGCAGGAAGACCATGTCGGCGGCGAACGCGCGCTGCAGCGCGGGATCGGTCATGGCGTTGCCGCCGTACTTGACCACGATCAGCGACCCGGCGAACCGGCGCAGCCAGGGCAGCGCCCCGGCCAGCACCTCGGCCTTGGCGGTCGCGTCGGCCAGATCGGCGGCGTCGCGCTGCTCGATGCCCGGCGATCCGACGGGACTGGTGGCGGTCCCGGTCATGTCGAGTAGGCCGAGTTCTCGTGCACGTATCCGTGGGACAGGTCGTTGGTCAGGATCGTCGCGCTGGCCGGGCCGGCATGCAGGTCGATCACCACGTGCACGTTCCGGCCGGACAGGTCCACCGCGGAGCGGTCCTGTCCCGGGGCGCAGCCGCGGCAGATCCACGTCCCGTTGATCGCCACGTCCAGCGCCTCGGCGTCGAAGCGCGCCGAGCCGGGGCCGTCGGCGGGCACAGTGCCGACGGCCGCGACGATG
>JBIQML010000652.1:0-2855 GCA_044463405.1 Nakamurella lactea
GCTGGCGGGGCTGGCACCCAGGCACCTGGCCCTTCCGCGGCCCGGATCGGGCTCGGTCCCACGATCCCGTGATCGTGCGCATCTTGCCGGCCCGGCGACCGTGCCGGTCCCGGATCGCGAGCAGCCTGCCGGATCCTCGCCTGCTCGCCCGGATCGGGTGCACGATGACCCGCTGGGCGGACATTTGTGCACCGAATCGGGGGGCCGTGGTGCGGCGACCGTGCCGGCGCCGGATCGCGAGGACCCTGCCGGATCTCCGCCTGCTCATCCGGATCGGGTGCACAATGACCCGCTGGGCGGACATTTGTGCACCGAATCCGGAGGTGCTGGCCCGACGACGGGCGTGACGGACAGCGACACCGACACCCATACCGACACCGACACCCATACCGACACCGACGTCCACGCCGGGCTCGTCGGGCTGCGCCGGCGGCTGGCCGGCCTGCTGCCCGCGGATGTCCGGGTGCGCGCGGTCCGGATCGCTCCGGACGGGTTCGACGCGCGGTTCTCCGCACTGCGCCGACACTATCGCTACCGGATCGTCAGCTCCGAGTGGGGCGTCGACCCGCTGCGCCGCTACGACACGCTGGCCTGGCGCCGGCCACTGGACGCGCGGGCGATGCAGAACGCCGCGAACCTGCTGACCGGGCTGCGTGACTTCGCCGCGTATTGCAAGCCGCGCGAGGGCGCCACCACCATCCGGGACCTGCAGCTGCTGACCGTGACCTCCCGCCCGACCGGGCCGGAGCGCGGGCCGGAGAGCGGGCCCGAGCGCGGGATCGAGTCCTGGTCCGAACTCGAGTCCGGGTCCCGGCCCTGCGTCGAGCCCTACTCCGGGCCCCACGCACGGCGGGAATCACCGTCCGACGACGGGGCGTTGGTGCTGATCCACGTCACCGCCGATGCGTTCTGCCACTCGATGGTGCGCAGCCTGGTCGGGGCGCTGTTGGCAGTGGGGGACGGGCGCACCCCCGTCAACCGCCCGGCCGACCTGTTGGCCGCAGGCCGGCGGACCGCGCAGATCGCGGTGGCACCGGCGCACGGGCTCACCCTGGTCGGCGTCGACTACCCGGACGACGCGGACCTGGCGGCGCGCGCCGCACGGACGCGGGCGCCGCGGTCCTCACTTTGACCCGGTGACCGGGGAATTGGTAGTCTTGGCGGTCGGTGCGCCGCCTTCCGGGGCGGTCGGTCGCTGAGGTGTGTCACGGAACGTGCCCGCCGGAGCGGCCGGAATGGCCGGCCCGTGCGATCGGGCCGCCCGGATCGACACCGCAGCCGCGGAGCTCCCCTCCGCACCGAACCTGGATCGACAGACGAAGAGGCATCACCGTGCGCACCTTCAGCCCCAAGGCGGCCGACGTCACCCGCGCCTGGCACGTCATCGACGCGACCGACGTCGTGCTCGGCCGGCTCGCCAGTCAGGCGGCGCAGCTGCTGCGCGGCAAGCACAAGGCGATCTACGCCCCGCACGTGGACACCGGCGATTTCGTCATCATCGTCAATGCCGCCAAGGTGTCCATCTCCGGCAACAAGCGGGACGGCGAGAAGCTCTACCGGCACTCCGGCTACCCGGGCGGGCTGCGCGTGCAGACCGTCGGCGAGCTGCTGGACACCCGCCCCGACAAGCTGGTCGAGAAGGCCGTGGTCGGCATGCTGCCGCACAACAGCGTGGGCCGCGCCATGGCCCGCAAGCTCAAGGTGTACGCCGGCCCCGAGCACCCGCACGCCGCGCAGAAGCCCCAGCCGTTCGAGATCCTCCAGGTCGCGCAGTGAGCGAGACCGCAGCGAGCCCGGACCCCACAGATAGCGAGATGAGCACCCCTGTGACCGAGACCCCCGAGACCGTCGCCGACGAGACGGCGCAGTCCGCCGAGGAGACTGCCGCCGCCATCGATGCCGAGGCCTTCGCAGCCGCCCAGGCCGCCGAGGCGGCAGAGGCTTCAGAGGCCGCCGCCGCTGAGGGATCGGCCGAGGTCGAGGTCGTCGTCGGTGACGAGCCGGCACCGGTCGTGGTGCCCGCCGCGCGCCAGGCATCCGCCGACCACCCGGTGCTCACCGTGGGCCGTCGCAAGGAGGCCATCGTCCGGGTCCGGCTGGTTCCGGGCACCGGCCAGTTCGCCCTCAACGGCCGCAGCATCGACTCCTACTTCCCCAACAAGGTGCACCAGCAGCTGGTCAAGGAGCCGCTGGTGACGCTGGAGAAGGACGGCGCCTACGACGTCATCGCCCGACTGTCCGGCGGCGGCGTCACCGGCCAGGCCGGCGCCCTGCAGTTGGGCATCGCCCGGGCGCTGATCGAGATCAACCCGGACGACCGCCCGGCGCTGAAGAAGGCCGGCTTCCTGACCCGCGACGCCCGCGTCAAGGAGCGCAAGAAGTACGGACTCAAGAAGGCCCGCAAGGCACCCCAGTACTCGAAGCGCTGATGCCCCGGCTGTTCGGCACCGATGGGGTTCGCGGACTGGCGAACGCCGATCTGACGCCGGACCTGGCACTGCGGCTGGCAACGTCCGCCGCCCGGGTGCTTGCCGGCGGCCGGACATCGCGCGAGGTTTCCCCGGCGACCGTCGCCACCAACGGCGGTCCGGTGCCGAAGGCGGCGGTCGACCGGTCGGTGACGAGCATCCAGGGCGGCGCCGGGCCGGCTCCGGTCTCCGGTACCGGACGGCCGATCGCCGTGCTCGGCCGCGATCCGCGTGCCAGCGGCGAGATGCTGGAGGCCGCGGTCGCCGCCGGTCTCGCCTCGGCCGGCGTGGACGTGCTGCTGCTGGGGGTGCTGCCCACCCCGGCCGTGGCTTTCCTGACCGCCGACCTGGGCGCCGACCTGGGCGTGGTGATCTCCGCCTCGCACA
>JBIQML010000653.1:0-2851 GCA_044463405.1 Nakamurella lactea
GGTCGGGGGTCGGCAGGTCGCGGCAGCGGTCCGCGTCCACCGCGCTGAACGCCCCACCACCACCACCAGCCCCATCACCGGCCCCACCACCACCGTCGCCACCGCCGTCACGGGTGGTTTCGTCACCGCGCTCGCCGTCGCGGGTGGCCTCGTCGCCGGGCCGTTCGGCGCAGCCCGCAGCGTCGGTGACCTGCGGCACGTCGGCGTCGCCGCGCACCCCGTCACCGCCCTGAGGCTGCTCCGAACCGTTCATAGAACGACCGTACGACATAGGTACGACAGCGCCCCCGGACCAGCTCGCTGCCACGGCCGCCCACCGGGCAGCCGCCGGCCGTCACCGGGTCACGGACCATCAGAACAGGGCAGAACCGGGCCGTTCCCGGACGATCCGACACCGCAGGATCCCTCGCATGCAGGGGCCATCGGAGGCCCTTCGGAATCGTTCAAGCTGAGCCGGGTACGCTCCTCTCTGTGATTGCCCTCACCCTTACCGTGTCCACAGCCGTGCGCCGACCTGCATCCGGATCCGAGGTGGCCGCCCGATGAACCGGCGCGCCAAGATCGTCTGCACGCTCGGCCCGGCGACCTCCAGTGCCGAGGCCATCGCCGATCTGGTCGCCGCCGGCATGGATGTCGCCAGGATGAACTTCTCGCACGGCGAGCACGCCGACCACAAGGCGGTGTTCGATCGCGTCCGGGAGGCATCCAAGGCCGCCGGGCGCCCCGTCGGCATCCTCGGGGACCTGCAGGGCCCCAAGATCCGGCTGGGCCGGTTCGCCGACGGGCCCGTGCAGTGGGACACCGGCGAGAAGGTCACCATCACGGTGGACGACATCGAGGGGGACCACGACCGGGTCTCGACGACCTACGCCGGCCTCGCCTCCGACGCCCGCCCCAGGGATCGCCTGCTCATCGACGACGGCAAGGTCGCGCTGGTCGTCGACGAGGTCCGCGGCAACGACGTGATCTGCAAGGTCACCGAGGGCGGCCCGGTCTCCGACCACAAGGGCATCTCGCTGCCCGGGATGAACGTGTCGGTGCCCGCCATGAGCGAGAAGGACATCGAGGACCTGAAGTTCGCGCTCGGGTTGGGCGTGGACTTCGTGGCGCTGTCCTTCGTCCGTTCCGCCGGGGACGCCGACCTGGTGCGCGCCGTGATGGACGAGGTCGGCGCCACCCACGTCCCGGTGATCGCCAAGCTCGAAAAGCCCGAGGCGGTAGCCAATCTCGAGGCGATCGTGCTCGCCTTCGACGGCGTGATGGTCGCCCGCGGCGACCTCGGCGTGGAGCTGCCGCTGGAGCAGGTGCCGCTGGTCCAGAAGCGCACCGTGCAGATCGCACGGGAGAATGCCAAGCCGGTGATCGTCGCCACCCAGATGCTGGAATCGATGATCGGGCATTCCCGCCCGACCCGCGCCGAAGCCTCCGACGTGGCCAACGCCGTGCTGGACGGCGCGGACGCCGTGATGCTCTCCGGTGAGACCTCGGTGGGCAAGTATCCGATCGTCGCCGTGCAGACCATGGCCCGGATCATCGAGGCCGTCGAGGACGAGTCCGTCGTGGCCCCGCCGCTGGAGCACGTGCCAAGGACCAGGCGCGGCGTGCTGTCCTACGCGGCGCGGGACATCGGCGAGCGGCTGAACGCGGCGGCGCTGGTGGCCTTCACGCAGAGCGGCGACACGGTGCGCCGGCTGTCCCGGTTGCACACCCGGCTGCCCCTGCTGGCCTTCACCCCCGTGGAGGCGACCCACCGGCAGCTGTCGCTGACCTGGGGGGTGGAGAGCTTCGTGGTGCCCGCCGTCGACTCCACCGACGCGATGGTGCGCCAGGTGGACGGGGCGGTGATGCAGGTCGATGGCTTCGCCACCGGCGACACGGTGGTGATCGTGGCCGGTTCGCCGCCCAACACCAGCGGCTCGACCAACCTGATCCGCGTGCACCGCGTGGGCGCCGACGACGTCTGACCCCTCGGGACTGCCGACCCATCGGTGACGGGGCCGGCGGGGCGAGGCGCTAGCGTCATCGTCGTGACCCACGTGCAGACCGACTCCGACGGGGTGCCGCGCGGGCAACTGGTGCTCGATGCGCTGGTAGCCGTGCTGGACCTGGAACGGTTGGATGACAACCTCTTCCGGGGCCGCTCGCCGGACGTGTCACCGGTGCGGGTGTTCGGGGGCCAGGTCGCCGCGCAGTCGCTGACGGCGGCCGGCCGGACCGTCCCGGACGACCGCAGGGTGCACTCCTTGCACGGTTACTTCATCCGGCCGGGCGATCCGAGGGTGCCCATCATCTACGAGGTGGATCGCACCAGGGACGGCCGGTCGTTCACCACCCGCCGGGTGGTCGCCATCCAGCACGGCGCGCCGATCTTCGCCATGTCCGCGTCATTCCAGCGTGACGAGGCCGGCATCGACCATGCCATCGGAATGCCGCAGGTGCTGCCGCCGGAGGAGCTTCCCGGCTATGCCGAGCGGGTTGCCCCGGTGCGGGAGTTCCTGACCGTGTGGGGCAGCATGCCCCGGCCGTTCGACATCCGGTACGTGACCGACCCGCCGTGGGCCGCGCGGTCCGGCGGCCCCAGGCCCGGTGCGCGCACCCAGGTGTGGTTCCGGGCGGACGGGACGCTGCCGGACGACCCGCTGCTGCAGGTCTGCCTGATGGCCTACGTCTCGGACATGACGCTGCTGAACTCGGTGCTCATCAATCACGGGCTGGCCGCCGGGCTCGACCGGCTGCAGATGGCGTCGCTGGATCACGCGATGTGGTTCCACCGGCCGTTCCGGATGGACGACTGGGTGCTGTACGACACCGAATCGCCCAGCGCCTCCGGGGCGCGCGGCCTGGGCACCGG
>JBIQML010000654.1:0-2843 GCA_044463405.1 Nakamurella lactea
GAGGTGGAGTTCCTGGCGGCGCTGGCGGGGGACGGGCCGGTGCTGGAGTTCGCCATCGGCACCGGACGGGTCGCCGTCCCGCTGCGCCGCCGCGGCCTCGCCGTGTCGGGGATCGACAGCTCCCCGGCGATGCTGGACAAGCTCCGGACCAAGCCGGAGTCCGCCGGCATGACGCTGCGGCTCGGGGATATGGCCACCGATCGGGTGCCGGGCGAGTACGCGCTGGTGTACCTGGTCTACAACACGCTGTCGAACCTGCTCACCCAGCACCAGCAGGTGGACTGCTTTCGCAACGCCGCGCGGCACCTCCGGCGCGGCGGCGCGTTCGTCGTCGACCTCGGCGTCCCCGACCTGCGCCGGCTGCCCCCAGGCGGCACCGCGGTGGTGTTCGATCTGAGCCCGGAGCACGCCGGCATCGACGAGTACGACGTGGTCAACCAGCGGATGATCTCGCACCACTACCGGAGCGCGGGCGGCCGATGCGAGGCCAGCAGCGGCCGGTTCCGGTATGCGTGGCCCGCCGAGCTCGATCTAATGGCCCGCATCGCCGGGATGCACCTGACGCAGCGCTGGGCGGACTGGCGTCGCACGCCGTTCACCGCCGAGTCCCGCAGGCACATCTCGGTCTGGGTCAAGGACTGAAGGGATCCGGTGGCCGTCGCTGTCGGCCCGGCATGCCAGGCTGGAGGCATGGCGCCGACCCTGACCATCGATGAGCACCTGGCCCACCTGGAGGCTGCTGCGTCCCGCCTGATCGCCGACGCGCAGGAGGCGGGCCTGGACGCGTCCGTGCCCAGCTGTCCGGACTGGCGGGTCGCCGACCTGGTCGGGCACCAGGGCACGGTGCAACGCTGGGCCACCGCCATCGTGGCCGGCGCGCTGCCGAGCACCGAGCTCGACCCCGAGCAGGACGCGGCGACCGAGCCGCCTGCCGATCCCGCGCTGCTGCCCGACTGGTACCGCGAGGGATCCGCCGCGCTGCTGGAAGCGTTGCGCGCCGCCCCGGACGACCTGTCGGCCGTGGTGTTCCTGCACGACGCCCCGGCCCCGCGCGCGTTCTGGGCGCGCCGGCAGGCGCACGAGACCACCATCCACCGCGCCGACGCCCTCGGTGCCGCGCTCGGCCGCATCCCCACCGCGGCCGAGACGGGCGTCGGCACCGACCTGGCGGTGGACGGCATCGACGAGCTCCTGGTCGGATTCGTCAGCAGGCGCTCCTCCAAGCTCCGGTCGGAGTCGCCGCTGTCGGTGCTGGTGGCCCCGTCCGACGCGGACGCCGCCTGGACGGTGGCGATCTCCGCCGAACGCCCCGTCATCACCATCGGCGCCGACCCGGACCGCCGCGCCGACGCGGTGCTCACCGGGACGGCCGCCGCGCTCTACCTGGGACTGTGGAACCGCGGCGACGAGATCGCCGCCACCGGCGATACCGAGGTGCTCGGGATGTGGCGGGAGGCGGTTCGCGTCACCTGGGCGTGAGCGGCAGGTTGGTCACCGACGGTGACGGGGTATCCGGGGATCGCCGCACCCCGGGGACGTGGCCCGCGGCTACAGCTGGATGCCCCGCGTCAGCGCGCCGTCCACCACCAGGTTGGTGCCGCTGATGAAGCTGGCCCGCGGGCTGGCCAGGAACACCACTGCGTTGGCCATCTCCCGGGGGGTGCCCATCCGGCCGGTCGGGTTGAGCGCCAGCGCGGAGTCGTAGAGTTCCCTGTCGTTCTGCTTGATCGAGTCCCAGACACCGCCGGGGAAGAAGGTGTTGCCCGGCGAGACCGTGTTGGCGCGGATGTTTTGCCCGGCCAGGTGGAACGCCAGCCCCTGGATGTAGCCGACGATCGCCGTCTTGGCGGTGCCATAGGGGCCGGAGGCGAAGTCGGCCTCCCGGCCGGTGACGCTGGAGATCGCCACGATGGCGGCCGCCTGGCTGTGCTGCAGGTACGGCATGGCCGACCGGACCAGCCGGACGGTACCCATCAGGTCGACGTTCAGGCTGGCGACCCAGTTCTCGTCGGTCTCCGGAATGGCCAGCGCGCTGACGTTGGCCACCACCACGTCGATACCGCCCAGGCGCTCGGCCGCCTGCGCCACCCAGCCGGCCACCGCCTGGTCGTCTCCGACGTCGGCGACGACCCCGTGCACCGTGCCGCGATCGTCCAGGTCCTGGGCGGTCCGGGCGACCTCGTCGGCGTCGCGGGCGCAGAAGCTGACGGCTGCGCCCTCCTCCAGGAAGGTCTCCACGATCGCCCGTCCGATACCTCGGGTGCCTCCGGAGACCAGCACTCGCGTGCCGTCCAACTGCAGATCCATGTCGTCACAGGCCTTTCCGGTTCGTCGGTGGGTGGCGGTCGGTGCCGGTCGTGGTGGCTGGTGCCGGTCGTGGGGCTGGTGCCGGTCGTAAGGCTGGTGCGTCCCGGCCGTCGCGGGCGGTGCCGGTTACAGCGCTGCCGCTCGGGATCGCAGCTCGCGGTGCAGGCCGTCGAACGCGTCGACCGCGGGCAGCAGGCCCTTGGCGACCTTGACGGCCACGCTGTAGTTGGCGTCCACCACGTTGGCGACCGGCACCTCGGTGGTTTGGGTCAACAGCTGGTAGGCGTCCATCGGGTGCAGGTCGTGCAGTTGCGCGACCCAGTGCACGAGCTGGGCGTTCGCGATCCGCCAGGAGTCCTCCATGGGCCTGCTGGATCCGATCACCATCAGGTGGCTGTCGTCCTCGATGCGCGGCCAGGCGGGCGCCGTGCGATCGGCCGAGCCCTTGATCAGCTCCACGATCAGGGTGGTCGTCATCGCACCCTCCACGGCGGTGCCGCACGCCTCGCCCTCGCCCTGCCGGTAGTGCCCGTCAC
>JBIQML010000655.1:0-2838 GCA_044463405.1 Nakamurella lactea
GCACGCCCTTGCTGGGGGCGCCGACCTGGTGGCCCGCGCGGCCGATGCGCTGCAGGCCGGAGGCGACGCTGGGCGGCGCCTCTACCTGGACGACCAGGTCGACGGCGCCCATGTCGATGCCCAGCTCCAGCGACGAGGTGGCGACCACGGCGGGCAGCCGACCGGTCTTCAGCGCGTCCTCGATCTCGGTTCGCTGCTCGCACGAGACGGAGCCGTGGTGGGCCCTGGCCAGCACCGGCGCGGCCCCGCCGGAGGATCCCGACTGCGCCATGATCTCGGCGGGCATGCGCGAGGCCGGTCCCGGAACCATCCACGGGTCGTCCTCGACCCCGGTGGTGCGGGCGGCGTGGATCTCGTTGAGCCGCGCGGTGAGCCGCTCGGCCAGCCGCCGGGAGTTGGCGAACACGATGGTGGAACGGTGCGCCTCGATCAGGTCGGCGATGCGCTCCTCGACGTGCGGCCAGATGGACGAGCGTGCCGGACCGGACAGCGCAGAACCGTCCAGATCGCCGGTGGGCGAGCCGATCTCCGCCAGGTCGGGAACCGGCACGACGACCTCGATGTCGACCTGCTTGGCGGCGGGTGGGGCGACGATCGTCACCGGCCGGCCGCCGGCCAGGTAGCGGGCGACCTCCTCGGTCGGACGCACCGTCGCCGACAGCCCGATGCGCTGTGCCGGCGCGTCCAGCAGGGAGTCCAACCGATCCAGGCTGACGGCCAGGTGCGCGCCCCGCTTGGTACCGGCGACCGCGTGCACCTCGTCGACAATGACGCTGGATACCCCCGAGAGCATCTGCCTGGCCTGGCTGGTCAGCAGCAGGAACAGCGACTCGGGTGTGGTGATCAGGATGTCGGCACCGTGCCGGGCGAAGGCGGCGCGGGCGGACGGCGGGGTGTCGCCGGACCGGACCGCGACCTCGATCCGAGGTGCCGGCTCCCCCCGGGCGGCGGCGAGTCCGGAGACGCCGGCCAGCGGGGAGCGCAGGTTCCGCTCGACGTCCACGGCCAGGGCCTTGAGCGGAGAGACGTACAGCACCCGGCAGCGCCGCCGGTCCCCGTCACCGCCATCGGTGCGCCCGCTCACGAGGTCGTCGATGGCCGACAGGAAGGCGGCCAGCGTCTTGCCCGAGCCGGTGGGCGCCACCACCAGGGTGTGCTCGCCCGCGCGGATGGCCTCCCACGCGCCGGCCTGGGCAGGCGTGGGCTCCGGGAAGGACGCGGCGAACCAGTCGCGCACCAGCGGGGAGAACCCCGCCAGCACCCGGCCCGACCCGCTCGTCACCGGTCCATTGTCCAGACCGGCACCGACAACGACCCCCGCCGCGGCCGACTCGCTGGACCTCGGGGAACCGGTGAGGGACATTTCGGACGGAATCCTCCGCTCCGGCGCCGATCTGTACTACGGTGCCTGCCATGCCTGCACCGGGCGGCATCCAGTTGGCCGAGGTGCTGGGCGCCATGTCCCTGGCGGTGGACCTGGGCCTGGGCCAGCCGATGGGTCACGTGGCTCGCTCGTGCCTGCTCGCCCAACGCATCGGCGAATTGGCCGGGCTGCCGGAGGCCGAACGGTCGAACCTGTATCACGTCACGCTGATGGGCTGGGTCGGTTGCATCGCGGATTCCCACCAGGCCGCCGCCTGGTTCGGGGACGACATCGAGTACCGGGCTGGTGTCTACGACCTGGACATGCGGCCGTTGCCGTTCCTCGGATACCTGCTCGGCCGGGTGGGCACGGGTGAGCCGGTGTACCGCAAGGCCGGTCGCGCCGCGGCACTGATCGCGACCGGCGCCCGGAGCGTGCAGGACTCGCTGCGCGCGCACTGCCAGGTGACCGAACGGGTCGCCCGGAGGTTCAGCCTGCCGGAGGCCGTGTGTGCCGCGCTGCAGCAGGTGTTCGCGCGCTGGGACGGTCAAGGGCTGCCCAAACATGTCGGCGGCGCGGACGTGGCGGTCACCGTGCGGCTGTGGCACATCTCCGACGTCGCGGAGGTGCATCACGCCAGAGGCGGCGTGCCGGCGGCGGTCGACGTCGTTCGATCTCGCCGCGGCACGCAGTTCGACCCGGATCTGGTCGACCTGTTCGTGCAGAACGCCGACAGCCTGCTGGGCTCCGTAGAAGAGAGCACGGAGGCGACCTGGGACGACGTCATCGCCGCCGAGCCGGCCCTGGCGGCGCCGCTGTCCGACGAGGCGGTGACGACCGTGCTGGCCGCGGTGGCGGACTGGGTGGACCTGAAGTCCCCGTACTTCACCGGCCATTCCCGGGCGGTGGCCGACCTGGCCGGCGCAGCCGCTCGGCTGATGGGCCTGCCGGAGGCGGAGGCCCTGCTGGCGCACCGGGCCGGTCTGGTGCACGACATCGGCAGGATCGGTGTGCCGAACACGTTGTGGGACAAGGTAGGTCCACTGACCGCAGCCGAGACCGAGCGCATCCGGCTGCACTCCTACTACACCGAGCGGGTTCTCGCGCGCCCGGCGGCACTCGCGGACATCGGACAGGTTGCCGGCAGCGCGCACGAGCGGCTGGACGGTTCCGGCTACCACCGGGGACGCGGCGGGTCCGAACTGTCGCTGCCGTGCCGGATCCTGGCGGCGGCGGACTGCTACCGCACCAGTGGTGAGCGGCGGCCGCACCGACCGGCCCGCAGTTCGGACGAGGCGGCGGCGTTGCTGCGGCGGCACGCCGGGCAGGGTCGGCTCGATCCCGGAGCGGTCGACGCCGTGCTGCGGGCGGCGGGGCAGCGGCCGGTCCGCAGCAGCACCGGACCGGCCGGGCTGACGCCTCGGGAGATCGAGGTGCTGCGCCTGGTGGCCGAGGGCCGCTCGAACCGTGACATC
>JBIQML010000656.1:0-2826 GCA_044463405.1 Nakamurella lactea
TCGAGCGGCGTAAGCCGAAAAGAGAACACTGTCCGAAAAATCCCAGGCAGCTCATTCTACAACAAGCACATCTTCGACAAGTACGGGCTGACGCCGCCGACAACCTGGAAGCAGTTCCAGGACCTGAACGCCACGCTGATCAAGAACAAGGTCACGCCGATGTACCAGACCTCCGTGCTGTTCTCGTTCGTGTGGTTCGAGCAGCTGCTGGCCGGCACCGACCCGGACCTGTACGACGCGATCAACTCCGGCAAGGCCAAGTACACCGACCCCGGCGTGGTGAACGTGATGAAGGAGTGGGCGTCCGAGGAGCAGGCCGGCTGGTTCTCCAACCCCTCGACCAAGACGCAGCCGCAGGACATGCTCAAGTCGGGTCAGGTGGCCATGGTGCCGTTCGGCACCTGGTTCAACACCTCCATGACGCAGGAGAAGATGAAGGCCGGCAAGGACTATGGCTTCTTCGTGATCCCGAACGTCAACGACAAGCTGCCCAAGACGTCGGTGGTGTTCGAGACCGGTCCGCTGTGCGTGCTGGCCAAGGCGCCGCACCTGGACGACAGCAACGCGTTCCTGACCTGGTGGCTGACCCCGCAGGCGCAGACCACCTGGGCGACCAGCCGCGGCGACGTGTCCGCCAACCCGAAGGCCACCATCACCGATCCGGGCCTCAAGCAGCTGAACGCGGACGCCGGCTCCGGCAAGTACCGGTTGATCAACCGCTACTTCGAGGCGGCGCCCCCGCCGGTGCTGACCGCCGCCCTGGACGCCTTCAGCGGGTTCATGGTGCATCCGGACACCTACCAGACGCAGCTGAACACCATCCAGCAGGCGTCCGAGCAGTACTGGGCGTCGCAGAAGTAGTGCACCAGGCGGATTCGTTGGACGGAAGGCATTCTCGACCATGACCGCGCTCGCGCACCGCAGCGCCGGGACGGGTGCACGCGTGCCCGGCCCGGCGCTGCGGACCCGGCTACTGCGGGGCCTGCAGGCGCGCCTGTACGTGGCGCCCGCGGCGCTGCTGCTGGCGGTGCTGCTGTACCTGCCGTTCCTGTACACGCTGTACATCAGCTTCACCACCTACAACGGTCTGGGGTCGCCGACCTGGGCCGGGATCAGCAACTACCTGCAGTTCGTGCACAACGCGGTCTTCTGGGTGACGGTGAGCAACACTCTGATCTGGGTGGTCGGCACCATCGTGCTGCCGGTCGGTATCGGGCTGCTGGTGGCGGTGCTGACCCACCAGATGAAGGGCGGAACCTGGTTCCGGCTACCGTTTCTCATCCCGTACGCGCTATCCGGCGCGAGCGTTGCGGTGGTGTGGGGATTCATCCTGCAGCCGGATGGGCCGCTGAACTCGCTGCTGGGCGTGCTGCACCTGCCGGGCGCGCACACCACGTTCCTGGCCGACCGGCCGCTGAACACCATCGTCATGCTGGTGGCCTCGACCTGGCAGGGCGTCGGGGTCAACGCGTTGCTGTTCGTGGTCGGGTTGCAGTCCATCCCGCGCGAGCCCCTGGAGGCCGCCCGGCTGGACGGCGCCAGCGGCTGGCGGATGTTCCGCTACATGACCTGGCCGCTGCTGCGGCCGCTGGCGACGGTGGTGATCGGCCTGGCCATCGTGGCGAGCCTGAAGACCTTCGACATCGTCTGGGTGATGACCGCGGGCGGGCCCGGCCGGTCGTCGGAGACGTTGGCGGTGACGATGTATCGGGATACCTTCGTGGCCACCCAGTACGGTCTCGGCTCGGCGGTCGCCGTGATCCTCACCGTGGTGGCGGCGCTCGCCTCGGTGATGTACCTGCGGCGACAACTGGCGCCGGCACGGTCGGTCACGTGATCGGGGCGGTGAGCAGATCATGATCGTCCGCAAGGTCTTCCTGTCGGTGCTGGGCCTGATCTGGCTGGCACCGGTGTACCTGCTGGTGGCCAACGCCATCCAGCCGGCCGCGACGTTCACCGCCACCAACCTGTGGAACTTCCCGACCAGCTTCGGATTCATCGACAACGTCACGACCGCATGGCAGCAGGCCGGTCTCGGCGGCAGCCTGGGCAGCACCCTGCTGTACAGCGTGCTTTCCCCGGCGATCGCCCTGGTGATCGGCGCGCTGGCCGGTTTCTCCATCGTGGCGCTGCGGCTGCGGCACGGGTTCGCCTGGTTCATGCTGATCTTCGGCGGCACCATCTTCCCGTCCCAGATGCTGCTGATGCCGCTGTTCATCGGGTACGCCGACGCGAACCTGTACGACACCCGCATCGGCATGGTGGTGATCTACACCGCGATCAGCGTGCCGCTGGCCGCCTTCATCATGCGCAACTTCTTCACCGGGATCCCGCGCGCGATGTACGAGGCGGCCACCATCGACGGCGCGTCCAACTGGCGGATCTTCTGGCGGATCTACCTGCCGCTGTCGGTCAGCGCGCTGGCCGCGATCTTCATCCTGGAGTTCACCTTCATCTGGAACGACCTGCTGTTCGGTCTCACCCTCACCCAGAGCGCCGCGCTGCGCCCGGTGATGACCACGCTGGCCTCGCTGCAGTCCGCCTATGCCGGGACCACCATCCCGGTGGTGCTGGCCAGCGGGCTGCTGGTCTCGCTGCCCACGATCGTGCTGTTCCTGGCCACCCAGCGGCTGTTCGGCCGCGGCCTCGCGCTGAGCCAGGCCTGAGGCGAGCGTGCGGGTGGGGCTGAGCATGATGGACGGGGCGCGCGATCGCGCCGGAACAGGGAGGTGACGGCATGCGGACCGTCGTGGTGACCGGGGCCGCGGCCGGCATCGGCCGCGGCACGGTGGAACTGCTGCTCGGACGCGGCTACCGGGTGGTGGG
>JBIQML010000657.1:0-2826 GCA_044463405.1 Nakamurella lactea
GCGGCGGCAACGCGTTCGACGCGGCGGCCGCCGCCGGCTTCGTCCTGCAGGTCGTGGAGCCGCACCTGAACGGGCCGGGAGGGGAGGTTCCGGTGCTGGCCCACGTCGCCGGCCAGCCGGGTGTCACGGTGGTGTGCGGGCAGGGCGTCGCCCCGGCGGCCGCCAGCGTGGAGGCCGTCAGCGATCTCGGCCTGACGCTGATACCGGGCACCGGGCTGCTGCCCGCCAGCGTCCCCGGGGCGTTCGGCGGATGGATGCTGTTGCTGCAGCGCTACGGCACCCTCCGGGTGGCCGACGTGCTGGACTACGCCATCGGCTATGCCGAGTCGGGATTCCCGATCCTGCCGCGGGTCAGCGCCACCATCGGCACCGTCGCCGAGATGTTCGGCGAGCACTGGCCGACCTCGGCGGCGACCTGGCTGCCCGACGGTCGCCCGCCCGCCCCCGGCAGCCTGTTCCGGAATCGCGCGATGGCCGCCACCTACCGCCGCATCGTGGCCGAGGCCGAGGCGGCCACCGGCGATCGGGACGGACAGATCGACGCCGCCGTGCGCAGCTTCTACACCGGCTTCGTGGCGGAGGCGATCGACGAGTTCTGTTCGGGCGCGCCGGTGATGGACGTGTCGGGCAGCGCGCACCGCGGCCTGCTGCGCGGATCGGACCTGGCCGGCTGGCACGCCACCGAGGAGGAACCGATCAGCCTGGAGTACTCCGCAGCCGGCCACTCGTACACGGTGTTCAAGGCCGGACCGTGGAGCCAGGCGCCGGTGTTCCTGCAGCAACTGGCGATCCTGTCCGGCTGCGATCTGGACGGCATGGCGCCGGCCTCGCCGGAGTTCGTGCACACCGTGGTCGAGGCGAGCAAGCTGGCCTTCGCCGACCGTGAGGCCTACTACGGCGACCCGGCCTTCGTGGACGTGCCGCTGGCGGCGCTGCTGTCGTCCGAGTACAACGATGGGCGACGCTCGCTGATCGGTGAGCGGGCGGACTGCGGGCCGCTGCGACCGGGCTCGCCGGACGGTCGAACACCGACCCTGCCCGATCTGGACCGGCTGCTCGGCCAGGCGTCGGTGGACGCGTCCGTGGGGGAGCCCACGGTGCCGATCGCGCCGGCGACCGAAGCCGCCTCGGGGGAACAGCAGGTGTCGCAGGACGGTCGTACCCGGGGGGACACCTGCCACGTCGATGTGGTGGACCGGTGGGGCAACATGGTCTCCGCCACGCCGAGCGGAGGCTGGCTGCAGAGCTCGCCGACGATCCCGGCATTGGGCTTCTGCCTGGGCACCAGGGCCCAGATGTTCTGGCTTCAGCACGGTCTGCCGAACTCGCTCGCGCCGGGCAAGCGGCCTCGCACCACGCTCAGCCCGACCTTCGCCTTCCGGGACGGCGCACCGTACGTGGCGTTCGGGACTCCCGGAGGGGACCAGCAGGACCAGTGGTCGCTGCAGCTGTTCCTGCGGCACGCCCACTTCGGCCAGAACCTGCAGCAGGCCATCGACGAGGTGGGTTTCAACTCCAGCCACTTCACCTCGTCGTTCTATCCGCGGGAGTCGTTCCCGGGCCGGCTGCACGTGGAGGGTCGCATGGACCCGGCCACGGTGCGCGCGCTGCGCGACCGCGGGCACGACGTCGTCGTCGAGGACGACTGGTCGCTGGGGCGGCTGAGCGCGGTGTCGCGCAGCGCTGACGGGATGCTCCGCGCGGGTGCGAATCCGCGCGGCATGCAGGGATACGCGGTCGGGCGATGACGCAATCGGTTCCCTCCGGATTCGATCTGGCGCCGCTGGCACGACCGGGCCCGCTGCGCACCCAGGTGAAGGATGCGCTGATCGAGCTGATCATCAGCCAGCAGCTCGCTCCCGGGCTGCACCTGGTCGAGAGCGAGATCGCCGGGCGGCTGCAGGTCAGCAGGCAGCCGGTCCGGGAAGCGCTGCAGAGCCTGGAGACCGAGGGCTGGATCGATCTGCGGCCCGGGCGCGGTGCGTTCGTGCACGAGCCGACCGACGACGAGGTCGACGAGGTGTTCGAGGTGCGGGTGACGCTGGAGGAGAAGGCCGCCGCGCTGGCCGCCCGGAACGCCACGGCCGAGCAGGTGGCCGAGTTGCGGCAGGTCTGCCTGCAGGGCCGGCGGGCGGTACGCGACGGTGACGTGGCCACCGTGGTGGAGCGGAATGCCACGCTGCACCGCCGCATCTCGGCGATGTCGGACAACCGTGTGCTGGCCGGGTTCGTGGCCTCGCTGGACCGGCGCGTGCGGTGGTACTTCACCCCGATCGCGACCACTCGCGGCATCTCGTCCTGGGACGAGCACGACCAGTTGCTGGACGCGCTGGAGGCCCGCGACAGCCGCGGCGCCGCCAAGGTGATGCGCGCGCACACGGCCCGGTCCCAGCGCGCGTACCACGAGGCTCGCCGCCGAGGGATCACGTGAGCGCCCGGCCATGGTCCGGTCGGCTCGCGGCAAGCACCGGCGTCGCCGGTGAGATCCGGTACCGCGGCGGGCATCCGGGCCGGCCGACGTGACGCTTCAGCGCAGGCAGTTACTCTCACTCGATTTCGGCGTGCGACAGGACGAGTACTGCTCCGATATGCAACGGACGTTCTACATGCTTGGCGACGGCGAGACGGCGGCACCGGAGCCGGTTGAGCGCGGCTTCCGCATCATTTCGGGCATCATTCGCTCCGCGGCCGAGGCGCTGAAACCCGGTATCCCGGGTTGGGAAGTCGATCAGGTCTGTCGCGAAGCGTTTGCTCGCGAAGGGATCGACGAATGGGGCTTCGCGCTCGGTCATCAAATGGGCCGTTCTGTTCACGACGGCGGCACTT
>JBIQML010000658.1:0-2819 GCA_044463405.1 Nakamurella lactea
TCCTTGTACTTCTCCCGGAGCTTCTTCATCTCCGGCTGGACGGCCTGCATCTTCAACTGGGAGTCCATCTGCTTCATGAACGGCTTGAACAGGATGGCGCGCAGGGTGAAGACCAGGAACACCACGGACAGCACCCAGGCCCACGGGTTGTCAAAGCCCATGAAGGATCCGAAGACCTTGTGCCAGACCCACATGATCCCGGAGACCGGGTAGTAGATGAAGTCCAGGGACCAGAAGCTGAAAGTCACGCTGCGGTACTCCCCGCGATCGGTGCGCGGGCCGGAGCGGGCTGCGCGGTGCAGGACAGGTCAGTGGCCGAACGCCCGAGCGGGCCGGAGCGTTCCGCGGTGGGCGCCGGGTCGGCCGGTTCGAGACCGGGCGCCGTGCCGGCAGTGGTAGCCGATCCGGTGTCGGAGCCGGTGTCGGAGCCGCTGTCGGAATCGGCCGGGCGGTCCGGGTCGGTCGGCCCGCCGCGCCAGCGCCCGCGTGGCGGTGGGTAGTCGATGCCGCCGGAGCTCCAGGGGTTGCAACGCAGCAGCCGGGCGGCGGTCAGCAGGGTGCCCTTGACGGCGCCGTGGGTGCGTAGTGCCCGGACCGCGTAGCTGCTGCACGTCGGGTAGTACCGGCAGGTGGCGGGGGTGTACGGGGTGATGAATCGCTGGTAGAAGCGGATCGGCGCGATCAGCAGCCAGGCCAGCGGGGACGGTCGCCGGGCTGCCACGTGAGTCCGGGGCAGCAGAGCGGCGGTGACGAGACCGACGGTGACCAGGTCGACAGTGACGAGGTCGATGCCGGCGCGCCGGGCAGCTCCTCGCAGCGCCGAGGTCAGGTCCGTGGACAGTCGCGTGCTGCTGGCGTCGGCGGCCGCGGGGAGCGCCCGGACGACCAGGTCGGTGCCGTCCGGAAGATCCTGCAGGTGGGTGCGGACCAGCGGGCGCAGCCGACGGGTGACGCGGTGGCGCACCACCGAGTTGCCCACCTTCTTGGACACCACGAATCCGGCGCGCGGGCCGGCCTCCCGGTCGGTGCGGAGCAGGTGGACCATCACGGTCGGTGACGATCCGCGGCGGCCTCGACGGGCTGCGGCGGTGAAATCCGCCGCAGCGCGCAACCGGGCCGCAGCGGGCAACATGGCTGTTCCGGTGATCAGAAGAAGGTCTACGCGGACAGCGCGGAGCGGCCCTTGCGGCGCCGGGCCGCCAGGATGGCGCGGCCGGCGCGGGTTCGCATGCGCAGCCGGAAGCCGTGGACCTTGGCCCGCCGACGGTTGTTCGGCTGGAAGGTGCGCTTGCTCACGGTGGGTCTCTCCAGTCCGTCATGGTCGTATTTCGAGGGCGGTCGCCTACGACCGCCAGGGTTGTCGGTGCCTCGCCCACCGCGACAGGCGCCCCCGCCGGACGCGGATGCGGCCGGTTTCGGGCGTGTCGCCCGCCGGTCGATTCTGCCGACCGCTGTCGGGTGCCAGCGGACAGCACAGATCGACCTGGCGAACAGGGCGTGCCCTCCAGAGTACGGACCTGCGGCGGTCCAGGCAAACCAGCCGCGGCCCGGTTGGTTCGCGACACGCCGACGAAGGTCCTTGCCTTCACGTGGGCCTTGTGGCAAGGGCAGGAAAGTTGTTAGCGTCCGCCTCGCGAGGCGTCGAACCGACCCGGTCACGTCGACTCCACACCACCTGCACAGCGCCTTCCCGGCACGTCCATCCGCCCGGTTGTGCTCGGATCCAGGAGGTTGTCCCGAATGTGGACAACCCCTGTGGATGCACGCACCGTCGGATCGGTCTGCCCTGGTGAAGGGTGGCCGGGGTGGGCGTCGTGCACCGGCAATGGCACCCTGGTGACACCGGTCGGGGTTGGTGTTCGACAGTGATGCTCGCCGGCGCCCGTTCGACCTGCGGGTGCCGCGGCGGTGTGTGAAGGGGGTCGTCGGTTGTCCGAGGACGCGGTCGACGTCTCCGCGGACGTCTGGCAAGACGTGCTGACGGCGCTGAACCCCGAACTGACCCGGGCGCAGAACACCTGGCTGTCGGTCGCGCGGCCGATCGGCATGGTGGCCAACACCGTGCTGCTGGCGGTGCCGTCCGACCTGGCACGGGAGGCCATCGAACGACAGTTGCGGGAGACCGTGACCACCGCGCTGTCCCGTCGGCTGCAGACCACCGTCGGCCTGGCGATGACGGTCGATCCGTCCGCCACACCCGAACTGGACCTGCGGCTGGACGTGTCAGAACCCTCCGGATCCGGTCACGGCGCCGCCACCAACGGGGATGCCGGCGGTGCGCGCCCCGCGGCCACCGGCAGTGACCCGACCGCGGTGGACGGCGTCGGCGGCGTCAAGGGTGTCAGCGGCGTCGGCGGCGTCGGCGGTGCGGGTGTCGGCGGTGGGGTCGGCGCGGCATCCCACGGCCCGCTCGGCGGGCCGGCCCCCAACGGGGCCGCCGTCGGGACGTCCCACGGCCCGGGCCACGCGGCCGATCTCGACGACGACGAGGACGACGGCGTCGTCACGCCGCTGTGGGGCAGCCATCTGGGGCGGCGCTCCGGCCCGCCCCCGACCGCCGCGCAGACCCGGCTGAACGAGAAGTACACCTTCGAGACCTTCGTGATGGGCGGCTCCAACCGGTTCGCACACGCCGCGGCGGTCGCGGTCGCCGAGGCGCCGGCGCAGAGTTACAACCCGCTGTTCATCTGGGGCGACTCCGGACTGGGCAAGACCCACCTGCTGCACGGCATCGGCCACTACGTGGTCAAGCTCTATCCCGGGGTGCGGGTGCGGTACGTCTCCAGCGAGGAGTTCACCAACGACTTCATCAACTCGCT
>JBIQML010000659.1:0-2816 GCA_044463405.1 Nakamurella lactea
CGGCAATCCGGCAGGGTGCCCCCCGGTCTCGGCGATGAAGTGCACATCCGGGTTCTCGGCCGCGATTTTGACGGTCGCAGGGAAGAACTGGCTGCCGTGGGTCCAGATGACGTTGTTGCCCGCGGCCACGTAGTCGCGGATGACGCGCTCGGCGTCGGATACCCGCACGTTGTCGGTGTAGGTGACGGTGACGCCGTCTGTCGCGGCCGCCTGCAGACCGAGCAGGCCCAGCTCGTTGTAGTCGTGGTCGGTGACCGGTCCGCTGAAGACGGCTGCGATCCTGAGTGACGACAGGTCCCCCGGCGTCTCCAGACCGGTGGCATCCGGATCGCCGGCGAGCACGCTACCGGCCGTCCCGCCGGCGCCGGGCGACGACGCGCCGCACGCGATCAGCGTCACCGCCGCCAGGAACGCCACCGCGAGCAGGGAGCGAGCCGGGCGATGGTCCGTCATGTCGCTGCGCCTCGCTACTCGGTCTCGTGCCCGTACGGTGGTCGGCGTGGCGCACCGACCGGCGTCGCCCCGTCGGACGGACGGAACGCGCGCCATCGCTCCGGGTGATCATAGCGTCACGCACAGCAGACAAAGCAAGATCAACTTGGAGTCGTCGACGCCGCCGGCGGCGTCATCCGCCGCTGGAGACCAGCCGCCCGCGGATGTCCGGCGCGTGCAGCCGCGCATGGTCGGCCGACGCGTCGTCCGGTTCGATCTGCGACTGGCGCTCGGCGGCGACGCGGCGGCGGTAGCTGTCGACCTCGGCGGCCGCCTCGTCGGCGCTCCAGCCGAGCACCGGTGCCAGCAGTTCGGCGACCCGCGGCGCCGTCTCCACGCCCCGATGGGCGTACTCGATGGAGATCCGGGTCCGCCGGGCCAGCACGTCCTCGATGTGCAGGGCGCCCTCGTGGGTGGCGGCGTACAGCGCCTCGACCTGGAGGTAGTCGGGCGCGCCGGGCAGCGGGGCGAGCAGCGACCGGTCGGAGTCGGCCAGGGCCAGCAGCTCGTGGATGGCACTGCCGTAGCGGCCCAGCAGGTGCTTGATCCGGTAGGGGTGCACCCCACTGGATTCGGCGATGCGATCGGTCTGGTTCTTCAGGGCGTGGTAGCCGTCGGCCCCGAGCAGCGGCACCTGCTCGGTGCACGACGGGTTGACCCGCCCGGGCAACTCCTCGGCGGCCAGGTTCACCGCGTCGGCGGCCATCACCCGATAGGTGGTGTACTTGCCGCCGGCGATGGCGATGAGCCCGGGCGACACGCGCGCCACCGCGTGCTCCCGAGACAGCTTGGACGTCGATTCGCTCTCGCCGGCGAGCAGCGGACGCAGCCCGGCATATACGCCTTCGATGTCGTCCCGCGTGATCGGCGTGACGAGCACGGCGTTGAGGTGCCGGAGCAGGTAGTCGATGTCGGCGGCGGTCGCGGCGGGGTGCGCCAGATCCAGGTTCCAATCCGTGTCCGTGGTGCCGATGATCCAGTGCGCCTTCCACGGAATGACGAACAGCACGCTGGTCTCGGTGCGCAGGATCAGGCCCGTCTCGCTGGCGATCCGGTCGCGCGGTACCACCAGGTGCACCCCCTTGGAGGCCCGCACCCGGAAGCGGCCGCGGCTTCCGGACAGGTGCTGCAACTCGTCGGTCCACACCCCGGTCGCGTTGATCACGACGCCGGCGCCCACCGTGGACTCGGCGCCGGTCTCCACGTCCCGGATCCGGACGCCGGTGACCCTGTCGGATTCCCGCTCGAACCCGACGACCTGGGTGGACGTCTGGATCACCGCGCCGTAGCCGGCGGCGGTGCGCGCGACCGTCAGGGTGTGCCGGGCGTCGTCGACGAGCCCGTCGAAGTAGCGCACGCCGCCGATGAGGGCGCCCTTGCGCAGCGCCGGGCACAGCCGCATCGCTCCGGCGCGGGTGAGCTGCCGGTGCCGTGGCACCGAGCGGGCCCCGCCGAGCCGGTCATAGAGCTGCAGCCCCACCTCGACGTAGGGCCGTTCGATGAGCCGGGTCTTGAGCGGGTAGAGGAACGGGATCGGCCGGGCCAGGTGCGGGCACAGCGTGGTCAGCATCAGTTCCCGTTCGGCGAGCGCCTCCCGCACCAGGCCGAACTCCATCATCTCCAGGTAGCGCAGGCCGCCGTGGAACATCTTGGACGACCGTGACGAGGTTCCCGACGCAATGTCGCGCGCTTCGATCAGGGCGACGGACAAGCCTCGGGTGACGGCGTCCAGGGCCACGCCGGTGCCGACCACACCGCCGCCGATGACGACCACATCGAAGGTTCCGCCGCGTAGCCTGGCGGTGTTCGCGGCCCGCTCCTGCGGCCCGAGTTTCGATGCTTTCGCCCGATTAGCCACCACGGTCGCTCCGCCTCCCACACCCGCATTCGCCGCGCATCGCGCAGGCCGTCGTTGCTCACGCTACCGTCCGGATGCGGGAACTCGCCGGTGATGCGGCACGGGCCCGAGCCGGCGATCGGTGGCACCCGCGATGGGAAGGAACGGGAATGACGTCACACTTCGTCGCGGCGATCGACCAGGGCACCACCTCCACGCGGTGCCTGCTTTTCGACCGGGCCGGCCGCATCGTGGGTCGCGCCCAGCAGGAGCACCGGCAGTACTTCCCGCGGCCCGGCTGGGTGGAACACGACCCGGCCGAGATCTGGCGCCGGACACAGGATGTCGTCACCGGCGCGTTGGACGCTGCCGGGGCGTCCGCCGGCGATATCGCTGCGATCGGCGTCACCAACCAGCGCGAGACGACGGTGGTGTGGGATCGCGCCACCGGTGCGGCGATCCACCCGGCGATCGTCTGGCAGGACAC
>JBIQML010000660.1:0-2812 GCA_044463405.1 Nakamurella lactea
TGCCGGCAAAGGTGAGGAACAGCCGCCGGCCGTCCTCGTTGAGCGAATCCAGCAGCCACCGTGCGTGGATGGCGTCGGGACGCGGGGTGTCCCGGGCCAGCCGTGCCGCGGTCGTCAGGGTCTTCCGGGTGTCGTAGAGGTTCAGCTGACGGAAGGTCGCGTCGACGCCCGCGGCGCGCGCCCGTCGACCGGCGCGCGCCAGTGCGCCCGAGGCGAAGTCGAGACCGACCACCGTGTGGCCTCGCTTGCCCAGCCAGATCGCGTCACGACCCAGCCCGCAGCCGACGTCGAGGATGTATTGCCGCTGAGGCATCTGCCGGGCCGCCCACCGCGCGCACTCTGATGGCTTGCGTGAGGCGTCATCGCCAGCTTGTCGACCGAAGAAGTTGCTCCACCATTCCCGGTAGAAGACATCGCCTCCCAAGCGCATTCCGAGTCGCCGCGTCGCGACGCCGGGCGTCTGGTACTTGAAGGCCGGATCGGGAATCCTCCACGTAGGGCCGTAGGTCAGTTCGAGCAGCGCCTCGGGTTCGGCGGGGGCGGGCAGGCGCCGACCCTCCAGTTCTATCTCGCCCAGCGGAAGCAATTTCGAACGGGGAAGCGGAGCACCCACGAAGGGAGTCAGGAAGAAGGTGTCCCCGGCGTAGAAGCTGATGAACACGTCGATGCCGATATGTCCACCGTCGAACGCCGGGACGAAGACCTGGAAGTACCCGGCGGGCATCCGCTGCGTCTTCCAACCATGGTCTCGGAACAGCCGCTCCAGTCGGTAGGACTCGAGGATGACGTCGACCGGATTCGTCGCGGAGCTCAGGTATCCCACGTCGCCGTCGGTGTCGTGCCCGATCATTCGCCCTTCGCGCACCGCCCCCAGGAGCAGGCCATAACAGACGTAGGCAGAGACGCCACCGCTGGTGTTGAGCAGGTCGAGCACGCGGCGGACCTGGCCGACGAAGTCGGAACGCGCCTGATCGGTGTGTGCGGCGAAGGATCGTACGAGGGCCCCGAACTTGCCGAGTGCGAGGGGGTTTCCGGCCGCGTCGACGAATCGCACCCGCCCCCGACCGCTGCCGAAGCTCAGCTGCGCATCGAAGTAGCGGCGGTCGCCGATGTGCTCGTGCACCTGCACTCGCGAGACGCCGTCGAGGAACCGGTGCACCGAGGGGGGCCACGCGACACGCCGCTGACCGTCGACGATCTCCCCGTCGCGCTGCGGATCGACCGACCACACGCGGTGCCCGTCGAAGAGCACGTCGAGTGTTGCCGCGATATGTGGATCGCTCAGTACCAGACCATCGCGATCGACCCGGACACCCTGGTCAGCCTTGGTCACCGCTGCGCCCGTGGCATGTCCACGGCGCATGCGCGGATAGGGCTCACGGCGGCCCTCCTTGGCGGTCAGTGATGTCCTTCCAGACTGTAGCCCGTGGCCCGGCCGGCGCGGGGCATTCGATCGCGTCGGATTCGTCGCGGAGGTCGGCCAGGGCCTGTTCGGCCCGTTCGGAGCGGCTTCGCGCGTCGCGCATGCGCTCGATCAGTCGTGCGCTGACCGTCAGGACGCGATCGAGCGACACATCGGGGTCGGCGCCCCCCGCGGAACGCTCGTCGCGTTGCCGCGCCGGTCGAAGGGCGTCGAGGTCGCCCAGGACGTGGTATCCGGCTGCGGACAGCGAGGACACCGTCCGATCCGCCCGCGCCGCCAGCCGGTCCACGATGTCGCTCGACAGGCGCGGGGGGTGCATGGTGTGCGGTGAGGTTCTCAGCACCGTGCCGGTGAATACCTTCCGCACGGCGCGGTCGTAGGCCGGGGGCTGCAGGCGTCCGGCGAGCGCGCAGTTGACCCGGCGGAGGATCTCGGCATCGCTCTGGTCGAGCCAGGTGCCTGCGATCGGCCGCAGGGTCGACGCCAGGTCCGCGTCGACGCCGACGGCGCGACAGAATTGCGGCCACGGCGACGCGTACCGGTGCGCGGCCGTGGCTGTGATGACGACGTGGATCCGCTCGGCCGGGACCACGGTCGACCACCGCGCGAGCACACCTTCCGGATCCAGCACGCTCCCGGACGGCTCCGCGCCATCGCCCGCGGCGTTCCGCAGCAGCGTGTCGACGAAGTCCGCGAAGCCCTGGTGCGCACCGGAGATGAGCAGTTGATGCCACTGCGCGTAGACCTGTGACAGCAGATCCATCGCGGTGAACACCACGTGCAACTCGGCCGGCTGCAGCGACCGGGCGGCGGCGCGGACGTGCTCTTCGGACGCGAGCGAGAGGCTGCCGTGCGAGATCACCGAGGGTCCCTGCCAGCCACGCACCCGCGCCGCCACCCGCTCCCATGCCCCGGCGGCCCGGGGCATGGTGCGAAGGATCGCCTCGTCCCGCCGCAGGCTGGCCGAGGCGTGCACATCCTCCAACGGGTAGTCGCGGGCATACAGCACGCCCGCCTTCCGCAGCGTCGCACGGTGCGACCAGAGGGTCCGTTGGATCTCGGTCATGGCCCCCGAGGCCGCTCCGACCTGCAGGTAGACGGCACCGGGCGGGTTGTCGGTCATCGGGGGACCTCGCGGCCCTCGGCCGCCGGAACCGGTGCCGAGCCTCGCCCCGCCCGTTCGGCGGCGAGTTCGCGTTCCCGGCCCTTGGCGTAGGTCTGCATACCCGCGAGCTTGTGCAGCATTCCGGCCAGCGCGTGGATGCCCACCTCGGTGAGTTCCGCGGCGGCGGTCTGCTGGGGCGGGACGTCCGGCTCGTCCGGTGGTGGCGCGGCCAGGAGTTCGTCCAGGTCTCCCGCCACCGCGTACCCTGCGGCGCGCAGGGAGTC
>JBIQML010000661.1:0-2809 GCA_044463405.1 Nakamurella lactea
TGGTCGGCGCCAGCGTCACCGTGACGCCCTTCGCGCCAGGACCGGTGACGGTTCCGGCCAGCTGGTAGCCGCCCGACGTCGCACCGCCGCTGGCCGCCCCCGTGCCGCCTCCTGCAGCCGACGAGTTGCCGGACCCGTTGCCGCCCTGGCCGGTACCCGAATTCCCACCCGAGCCGGACGCGCCGCTGGCTGACGACCCAGCCGCACCTCCGGTGCTGGCAACCGGGCCCTGGCTGGTGACGGTGGACGGCGCGCGCACCTCGGTGGTCGGCTTGAAGGCATCGGAGATCTTCGGGATGAACACCACGGCCAGCGCCGCCCACATCGCCACCACCACGACGAGACCGACGGCCACCCGGGCGCCGTGCTGGATCAGCGGTCGGGAGCGGACGGTGGCCTCGACGAACTCCGGTGCCCCCGTTCCCTGCGCGGTGACCGAGAAGACGTGCGTGTTCTCGCCACCGAGCATGCTCGGTCGACGGATGTGCACCTTGCCCTTCACGGTCACGGTGCGCTGTGCGGGGATGTCGACGCGGTCGGTTCCCAGCCGGACGCGAGCGCCCGCTGCCGCATCCGGCATGAGTGCGAAGGACCGGTCGGCGTTGCCGGGGTTGGTGATCTGAACGCGGAACTTCCGCCCGAACACGGCCGTCGGCGTCGGCGGCTGGATCGACATGCTGATCCGCTCCTGGCTGTCCACCGACAGCACCGCCTCGGCGACCCCGATGACGGGGGCGGAGGCGCCGCGGACCGGGGTGGCCTCCACGGCGATCACGAACGGGTAGCGCGCGCCCAGTGCGCCCCGCTCCGGCACCAGGGTCAGGGTGACGGAGGCCACCTCGCCGGGCTGCATCGGTCCGAGGTCCAGCGGCGCCGGCGCCCACCGGGAATCCAGGCCCAGCACCGTGACCCGCATCGTGGCGGGAACGTGCCCACGGTGCAGGATGCGCACCGCAACGGGGGCCGGCGCGCCGGCAGCGGCCTGCACCGACGCGGGCAGCGTCACCTCCGGCGCGTTCGGATTCGCCGGAGGGTGGGGCGTGGCACCGGTCATGAGCCGCTCCCGCCTGACCCGGCACCGGAATCGCCTGCCGACCCGGCACCGGAATCGCCTGCCGACCCGGCACCGGAATCCCCTGCGGCTCCGGCGCCGGAACCGTCACCGCTGCCACCCCCCGCGGGTGCTGCCGGTGCTGTGGTCGTGCTGGTGTCCGCCGCGGCTCCGGTGCCGGCGGGTGTGGTCGGCGCGGTGGTGCCGGCTGCTGTTGTCGAGCCGTTCGGTGAGTTCGATGCAGTGGTCGACGAACTCGTCGACGGCGACGTCGTCTGCGAGGTCGAAGGGGGCGTCGATGCCGTGGACGAACCGGTTGTCGATGCAGGGGACGACGGAGCGGTGGGGGCGGGCGGCGCCGGCGCGGACGAGGTGTCCGCACTGACATGCAGGTCCAGCGTTCTTGCCTTACTGGCCGGCAGCACGATCGTGCCCGATGCCAGCGGGCCGGCCGCGGCGCTCCGGGCCTCGACCACGTACGCCTGGGGGGCGTCGACACCGGAGAACTGGTAGTGGCCGGCCTGGTCGGTGGTGGTCTGCGCGTAGACCTTGCTGGGATAGTCGGTGGAAAGGTAGAGGTCGACCTCGACGGCGCTCAGCCCCTTACCGTCCCGGTCCACCGTCCCGCTGATCGAGGCCGGCTCGATCAGGATCGGATCGTAGGGCAGCGTCTGGCCGGCCGTGACGGTGACGATCACCGTGGTCGGGCTGGTTCCCTTCGCGCTGGCCGACAGCGTGTACGTTCCCGGCACGACGTGGGCGATCTCGTAGTTCCCGAGGGCGACCTTGCGCCCGGACACCGTGGTCGTCGTGGTCGACGCGCTGGTCACCGTGTAGGACTGGGCGCCGGAAGTCAGGCTGATGGTGGCCTCGCCCACCGGAACCGTTGCGGTGCCGTTTTGCTGGCGCACGGTCCCCCTCACCGTGGCGTAGGCCGATTTCATCGCAACGTCGATGCCGCCGGACGCTCCGGCGCCGGAGGTCAGCGTGCCGGCCGAGTTCAATGCCGCCGACACCGTTTGCGACTGCAGGTCGGGCCGGGAGAACGTGACCGTGTAGGTGCCCGGGATGGGCAACGCACCGACGGTCCAGCTGCCGGTTCCGGATTGCGTGACCGTGCTGAGCTTGCCCGACGAACCCGAGGTGACCGTAACGGTGACGCCGGCGGCCGGCTTGCCGTCCGCCAGGGTGGTGACGACCCCGTCCAGCGAGCCTGAAGACTTCGAGACCGTGAGTAGCACGCCGGTGAGTCGCTGCCCGGAGGCCAGGCTCAGCGTCGACGTCACGGTGGTGTAGCCGTGGGCCGTGACGGTGACGGTGTAGGTGCCCGGCGTGACCAGGTTGCGCAGCGTGAAGGCCCCGATCTTGCCGGTGGTCAGCGACAGCGTGCGAACGGTACGGCCGCCGCTCGTCGCGGTGATCACCGCGTTGCCCAGCGGGCCACTCGGCCCGTTGACGGTCCCGGCGATCAGCCCGTCACCGGTGCGCAGCACCATCGTGATGCCACTGCGGGACTCGCCTCCGGACAGGTCGACCCGCTGGGACGCGGTGGCGTATCCGGTCTTGCTCACGATCAGGGTGTAGACCGCGGGCGATGGTAGGTCGCTCAGGGTGAACATGCCGTCCGAGCCGATCGGCACGGTGCGCAGCACGCCGCCCGTCGGCGCGGCGGCGGCCGACGTCGGGGGCGCGGCCTCCGAACCGCCGCCGGAGGGTGGGGCGCCAGCCCCAGCGCCGGCAGGGGGACGCAGACGCCCC
>JBIQML010000662.1:0-2807 GCA_044463405.1 Nakamurella lactea
TGGCCGCGATCAAGCGATCGCTGCGCGCGGACACCCGCCGGGCGGTCGCCAGGGTGATCGACGGCCTGGAGCGGTCCGGTCTGACGGCGTTCCCGCCGGAGGGCGTGCCGCGCCAGACCACCGGCCAGGCGGCGGGCAGGCCGGTGACGGCATACCCGGCGCTGGTGGACGAGGGCGACACGGTCGGGATCCGGGTGCTGCTCGACCGGGGCGATCAGCAGCGGGCCATGCGGGCCGGCACCATCCGGCTGCTGGCCATGCGATCCGGGGAGATCGCCGCGCGGCTGGCGGGCCGGCTGCGGCAGCTGTCGGCCAGCCGCGGCCCGGCGGCCCCCGGGACGACGCCGGTGCTGGGCCGGGACGACCTGCTGCTGCTGGCCACCGCCCCGCACGGCAGCGTGACCGCGCTGCTGGATGACGCCGTGCGGGCGGGGATCGACGCGCTGCTGGACTGGGCGGGTGGTCCCGCGTGGGAGTCCGCCGCGTTCGACGCGCTGGCCGGTCGGATCTCCGGGCAACTCGAACGCGCCGTGCTGGACATCCTGCGCGCGGCGGCGGACGTGCTGCGGGCAGGCGCGGAGGCCGACGGCGAGATCGCTCAGCTGCAACGGCGGCCCGGGTATTCGGCGCAGGAGGGCGCCGGCGCTGTGCTGGCCGAGCTGCGCGCCGAGCGGGACGGGTGGCTGCGGCCGGGCTTCGTCACCGCCGTCGGTGCCGCCCATCTGCCGGACGTCGCACGGTACCTGCGGGCTCTGGCCGTGCGGGCGACCAGGATCGCCGAGAACCCGGAGCGCGACCGGCAGCGCGCCGCGGAGGTCGCCGAACTGGCCGCCCAGATCGACGCCAGGGTGGCCGTCCTGCGGCCGGAGCGGCGCGGCGATGCCGACGTGGCGGCGCTGCGGCGGCTGCTGGCCGAGTACCGGGTGACGCTGTTCGCCCAGCCGATGCGGGCCGCCGTGCCGGTCTCGGCCAAGCGCATCCGGGCCGCCATCGCCGCGCTCCCGGACTGACCCACCCTTTCCCCGCATGGATCAACTTCCCTGGCATGCGGGAAGTTCACCCCGGCAGCCACTCCAGTCACAAAACGGCGAAGTTCGCGCATGCGACGGGGTCTGCCCGCGTCGGTGCGACCGGGCGGCGACGTTCCGCGCACGCGACGGGGGCTGTCCCCGCGCCGGCGCGACCGGGGTCTGTCCGCGCTCCGCTACCGGTCGGACGAGCCCTTGTCGCCGAGGTTGTCGACGAACCTGTTGATGGCACCCTCGGCCTTCTCCACCTGCTCCTCGTGGCCGATCTTGTCGGCCACCAGGTCGCCGGCCTTGTCGACGCCCTGCTTGACCTGGTCGCTGTGCTCGGCCACGAGGTTCTCGGCCTTGTCCCGCAGCTCCCCGAAGTCCACCATGCGAGCCTCCCTCGCCCGAGGGGACCGGCCGGCTCGGACCGGCCCGTTCCCCGACGTCGAGCGACCCGGCCGGGCCGTTCTCCCGCTCAGCGTAACCGGGACATCAGGCCTTCGGAGCTCACGAACAACCCGTCCCGGTCGACCAGCAGCTCCCGGTCGCCGAACGGCCCGGAATAGGCGATCCGCGACCCGTCCTCGCCGACCGACTCGTTGCGCAGGTGGTGCCGCACCGGGGTGACCTCCAGCGCGGGCAGGCTGATCGAGGCGACCAGCAGGTCCTCCTCCAGACCCGCCTCGGTGTGCAGGCCGAGCCGCCGGATGGGCAACGACGCGGCGAACGCCGAGCCGACCAGGTAGATGCCCACGGCGGGGTCGAGCTCCGGCCGCGGGTGCGAGCCGGTCGCGGTTTCGGTCACCCACGGGCCGCCGGGGCTGCGGCTCAGCGACAGGGATCGCTCGCCGTCGGCGTCGTCGCTGCGCACCGTCATCCGGCGGGACCGGCCCTGGGCGTCCACCATCACCGAGTAGGACGCGCCGTACGGCCGCTCGCCGGTGGAGACGATGTATCCGGTGGCGCGCAGCGCCTGGCCCGACATGGCCACCCGCACGGTCTCGACCTGCCGCCCGTCCGGGGAGGCGTAGCTGATCATCTTGGAGGTCGTGGGCTCGGTCACATCAGCCACCGTAGCGCCCGTCGCTGCCGTTCCACGCCGATGACCCGCAGCAATCCGCTTGACGGACCGGGGCGGCGCCCGCGACCCTGGCCGGCGTGGGTCACCTGGACGTCGCCGGAATCGGATACACCCTGACGGACGGTCGCCCGCTGCTCTCCGACGTCACCTTCCGCGTGCCCGCCGGCTCCGTCACCGCCCTGATCGGCCCCAACGGCACCGGCAAGACCACGCTGCTGCGCATCATCGCGGGCGAGCTGACGCCCGATACCGGGACCGCGGTGCATGGCGGCGGATTGGCGGTGATGCCGCAGTTCATCGGGTCGGTCACGTCGCCGGCCGATCCGGCCACCGTCCGGGACCTGCTGCTGTCGGTGTCCCCGTCACCCATCCGGCGCGCGGCCGCCGCCCTGGACGCGGCCGAGTTGGCCATGATGGCCGACGATTCCGAGCCGGTGGCGGTCCGGTACGCGACCGCGCTGGCGGACTGGGCCGACGTGCGCGGCTACGAGGCGGAGACCGCGTTCGACAAGGCCACCGTCGCCGCCCTCGGCGTGCCGTTCGACCGGGCGAAGTTCCGCTCGGTGAGCGGCCTGTCCGGAGGGGAGCAGAAGCGGCTGGTGCTGGAACTGCTGCTGACCGGCCCGGAGGAGGTGCTGCTGCTGGACGAGCCGGACAACTACCTGGACGTGCCGGCCAAGATCGAGCTCGAGGAGCGGCTGGCCGCCAGCGAC
>JBIQML010000663.1:0-2804 GCA_044463405.1 Nakamurella lactea
GCTGCGGATGATGGGTCCGGAACAGGGCGGGCATCGACCCACGTTCTCCATCCGCCAGGGAGCGCCGGAGCAGCCGGGCGAGGACTGGTTCGCGGCCTTCCGGGAGGGCGCGGTGGCCCGGATGCCGGCCGTGGTGCCCGGTTTCGTCCCGCTGGGCCGCGCCGATTTCGTGCTGTCCAGCTGGGTCGACGTCACCGCGGTGACGTACCGCCGTGACGATCCGAGCGGCCTGTCGGTGAGTCAGTTGCAGGCCTACCTGTGGGCCGACTCCTACCGGATGTACGTCGTGGATGCGGCGACCGCGCGTAGCCGGGAAGACGTGGACCTGCCGCTGTTCGACGTCATGCTCCGGTCCGTGCGGCTGCTGCCGGAGAAGGGGAACTGACCGCGCGGGTCAGTCCACGGCCGGGATGGTGGCCGGCGCCGCCGTGCCGGGGACGGTGGCGACGTCGGTCCCACGGATGACGACGATCCGGTCGCCGGGCTGGAACACCTTGACTCCGCCCGAATCGAAGCGATGCGAAACGCCACCGCGGATCACCGTCAACACGATCTCGCCCTGCGCGGACAGTCGCGCCGGTGAGAGCCCGATATCCTCCGGCCGCACCTCGCGTTCCACGATCTGCAACCCCGCGACCGGTTCCAACAGGTCCTCGATCAGCTCACCGGCGCGCGGCGCGGTGATGGACAGGCCCAGCAGGCGGCCCGCGGACTCCGCCGTGGGGATCACGACGTCCGCGCCACCCTGCCGCAGGACGCCGATGTTCTGCTCCTCTTTCACCGCGGCTGCGATGGTCGCCGTCGGGTTCAGGCGCCGTGCGGTCAGTGTGACCAGCACGGATGTGTCGTCACGATCGGCCGCCACGATCACCTGCTGCGCCCCGGTGATGGCCGCCTGACGCAGCACCTCCTCGCGCCGCGCGTCCCCCAGCACCCCCACGCACCCGTCCGCGGTCGCGGACTTCACATTGCCGCCGTTGATGTCGACCACCACGATCGACTCGGCCGGAATCCCTTGGTCCTTCAGCGCGGCGACGGCGGAGCGGCCCTTCATGCCGTAGCCGACCACGACGGTGTGCCGTTTCACTTTTCTCCTCCAGCGTGCGAACCGCCACTCGCGCCGGCTGCGTTCCGTGAGCGCCTCGATCGTGGTGCCGACCAGGACGATCAGAAACAGGAACCGCAGCGGAGTGATGATGACGATGTTGACCAGGCGGGCGCTTTCGGACACCGGCGTGACATCACCGTAGCCGGTGGTGGACAGTGTCACGGTGGCGTAGTAGAACGCGTCGAGCAGACCGCTGAGGCCGATCTTGTCGTTGTCGCGGTAGCCGTCGCGATCGGCGTAGACCAGCACCGCGGTCAGCACGATGCAGGCAAGCACGATCGCCAGCCGGATCAGGATGGACCTGAACGGGCTCTTCGCACGGCGCACCGGCAATTCGATGCGCGGCGCGGTGGATCGATCGGTGCTTGCCACAGCCGGTCAGCCTACCCGGCCGGCCCTGCACGACGCGGTAGCGCGGCGAAGGACACGGACATGACGTCGTTCAGGACTCCGCACCGTCCTGGCCGGCCAGGTACGCCTCGAACTGCGCGGCGATCTCGTCCGCGGTGGGGATCGGCTCCGAGGTGCCGAGCAGCGAATTGCCGTTGGCGGCCATGAACGCGTCGTACTGCTTCTCCAACGCGTGCACCACCTCGGCGATCTCGCCGTGCTCGTCGAGCTGCTTGGCCAACTCGGCCCACATGTTGGCGATGGGACCGGTCAGATTCTCGGTGGGCAGTTGCAGATCCGCCGCTTTCGCGGCCGCGTCGATGAGCGTGCGGGCCGCGATCGGATACTCACTGCGCGCCAGGTAGTGCGGCACGTGCGCCGCGAAGCCCAACGCGTCGTGGCCGTTCTCGCCGAGCCGGTACTCGATCAGGCCCGATACGTGCCCGGGCACCTCGATGGAGCCGATCCAGTTCTGCGTCTCCGGCAGGATCTCCTTGCGGGTGGCGTGCACCGAGGTTCCGGTGGGCCGCGTGTGCGGCACGCCCATCGGGATCGACATCAGCGAGATCGTGAGTCGCACGCCGAGGCGTTCGATCACTTGTTGCACCGCGACGCAGAACTTCTCCCAGGACAGGTCCGGCTCAGGCCCGGTGAACAGCAGATACGGGGTGCCGGCCGCGTCCCGCAGGCGTTCGATCGTCAGGTGCGGTGTCTCATAGGCGGTGAACGCGTTGCCGGAGAACGTCAGCCCGGGGCGGCGCGAGCGGTAGTCGATGAGCCCGTCGGCGTCGAACGTGACGACCACCGCGCGATCGGCGTCCTCCTGGAGCGACTTCACGGCGAGTTCCACACCGGAGCCGGCGTCCACGTAGCCGTCCAGCGCGACGATCATGACGGGCGCGGCGCCGTCCAGTTCCTCCGCGAGATCGTCGTCGATCTCGTAGAGGTCCTCCGGCCGGCCGCGGAAGCCGAGCCGGTCCGGCCGGCCGCCCGATGCGTCGTGTGATTCGTCCATATCATCTAGTGTCCCATCGTCGCCCGCTGCCCGCTGGGTGCTTCCGCTGCCAGCGAACACACCGCAGTTCGGCGCCGGGCCCGGTCGCGTCAGCGGAAGACCACCGTGCGCAGTCCGTCACGCAGCACGCGGTCCTGCAAATGCCATTGCAACCCATGCGCCAGCACCGCCCGCTCGATGTCCCGGCCGCGGCGCACCATGTCGTCCACGGAATCGTGGTGGTCGACGCGAATCACGTCCTGCGCGATGATCGGCCCGCTGTCCAACTCGGCCGTCACGTAATGGCAGGTC
>JBIQML010000664.1:0-2783 GCA_044463405.1 Nakamurella lactea
TCGGGTCACAGATTGTCAGGGGGCGGGTGCCTCGACCCAGCTTGACAGAGAGGGGCCTCGCCGACCGGCGCCAGACGGTACCGACATCGACTCACCCGCAAGCGGATCGCCAACTGGCGACCTTCGAGCGAATTCCTACGATGGTGTTCCCTACCGTAGTAGGATCGTTGTATGAAGGTCGACAAGCTCAGTGTTTCATTCGACCCCGACCTGGGAGACGCCGTGAGGAACGCCGCTCGGCGCCAAGGTTCCGGGCTGTCGCGGTGGCTCGCCGACGCCGCGGCAGCCAAGCTCCGCAGCGACGCGCTCGCCGAATTCCTCGACTAGTGGCAAGCCGAGCACGGTGCACTGACCGCCGACGAACTCGCGACGGCCGCTGCAGAGCTCGGCCTGCCGACGCCCGCCAGCACCGAACCCGCGGCATGAGCGCCCTCGTTCTGGACGCAGGGGCACTGGTGGCGGTTGACCAAGGGAATCGGGCCATGATGGCCCGCCTGCAGGCAGCGCGGCAGGCCGGGCTGGAGCTGCGCAGCACGGGTCCAGTGATCACGCAGGTGTGGCGCGATCCGGTCGGGAGACAGGCGAACCTGGCTCGCCTGCTCAAGTCCGTCGACGTGATCGCCGTGGACGAGCGCCTCGGCAAACTGGCCGGTGTACTTCTCGGCCGAACCGAGAGTAACGACGCCGTCGATGCCGGCATTGTCGCCGCCGCCCGGACGGGAGACCGCATCATCACCAGCGACTCCGGCGACATTCGTCCGCTTGTGTCCGCCTCCGGTCGATCGATATTCGTCATCCCGTGTTAAGCGTCCGGTGGCGGATCGCTGGGCGGTCGGTGCGGTCCACGGCGCCATCCCGTCAAGCTCGCGGAATGTCCGGTCGCCGATGGGCTCTAACGGCAAACGGTCGCGGCGAGGGTCTGTCCCATTCGTGCTAGGGCAAGAGGTCCCAGTACTGCTTACGTGCGGGCATGGCGTGTATGACCATCTCGCCGCCACTTTCGAACGTGAGGACCACGGTTTCCAGCAGACGCGCTGGGTGTCGAACCCAAGCCGCAACTCGCGTTCCGGGTTCGTCCCCGTCCAGCGGTTCGGCCCACAACGGCCACTCGGCGGCCTGCACCGCGTCTTCGGGTGTCACACCGTGCTTGAGTGCACTCGGGTGAACCTTCACGCGGCAAAATGAGCCAACGCGGCCCGAATGGCCTCCGACCGGCTCAACTGAAGCTCAGCAGCCATGGCGTCCAGAGCGTCCAACTCTGCAGCCGTCAGCCGAACGGCCACCACTTGCATGGGCTCTCGGGACGGCCGCGGCCTCGGCGCTTGAGTTGCTCGACGTCGTAGCCCGCCTCGGCCTCGTCCGACCACTTTTGGATCTGTTCTTCGATCACCACACGAATATCGAATAACGAAAAGTGCGACGCCTCCAGGTTGTTGCCTCAGAAATCCTCCTGGGCAGCGCACGTCGTAGGAGGATCGGCTACCGGACGCCGCCGTTGTGGCCGGGAGCGGTCGGGCACACGGGAAGCCCAAGATCGAGTGTTCCAGTGATCGTGCCGGCGACCCGGCCAGCACCGCTGACCGTTCGACAATCGGAACGGTCCTGGAGCCTTTGGTGGCGACCGACGGGCGATCGAGACTGGCCCGATGGGAGCACGGGTGAACGATGCCCGGTCCACGCTGGCCGGTACTCGCAAGCTGTTCTTCGACAATGTCCGGTCGGTGAACATCGATCGGCTGTTCGGGCTCGGGTTCGACACCGGACCGAGGTGGGGCTGCTGGTGTCAATCACGACGATCTCGGTCGTCGCAGCACTGGTGATCGGCACCATAGGGCTGGTCGGGTTCCTCACCGGCCCGGCCGTCATCACGTGCGGGCCGTTCGCCTGGATCTCCAACATCAAACCTCGACTACGTCGGCTGCGGCGTCGTCGTCCTGTTCCTGGCCGGCTGGCTGTTCGCGCTGGGCATGTGGCGATACGGACACATCGAACGACGGTGGTCCACGGCGGCCATCACACCCGGCGCCACACCGGTTGCCCCGGGGCCTGCCGCGGGAATCATCGGTGCGACAACGACAAGGCAGGATTGATTGTCCGAGTCGGCAAGGGCCGTCCCGGCCTCTTCCGGTGCAGCGCCCACCCGTATTCGCGTCCGGCGAAGACGTTAGCGCGCCTTGCTCCTTTCCACTGGCGCGGGCGCGTGGTCAGTTGAATACGACCAGCTCATCCGACTCCCGATCAGGGGGTGACCTGCAATCTGACCAGCCCGCCGATCACCGTGTGCAAGGGTCGCGCCCGCTCCGGATGCGCCCCGCTTCGCCGACCTTCGCAAGACGGGCACCCATGTCCGCCTTCTCGAACGATGAAAAGGCCATGGTCGATGACGATGCACTCAACCCCGCTCTCGCGACCGGGCCGGAGTCACCACCGGGCTGGCCGACAATCTTTGCTACAGCCGACAAGAGTGGTTCTACGTCCGTTGATCCGGACCTCCGCCGATCTCCTGAGAGGTGAACATGGGGCGAGATGTCCAGCAGGTTCTGCACCGCGTTCTGGTCGACGGCGACTGCCTGGACCAGATGCGCACCGATCCCGCCGCGGCGGTGCCCACCAGCGGGTGAGCCCCGCTGGTGGGCGACCGGCGGCGATGACACCCACCCCTCGGCCATTTAGGCGACCGAGCAGATCGCGGCACGAGCGCACGGCTGTCACACGGCCAAGGGCGTGCTTCGGCCGTGAGCATGCGGAGCAGAAGGGGACCTTTAAGACCACGCGGACCTCAT
>JBIQML010000665.1:0-2781 GCA_044463405.1 Nakamurella lactea
TTCGGCGGTGATGTCGTGGGCGGACTGCGCCAGCTCCAGCGCCCTGGTGAAGTGCGTCGCCGCGGTGTCGGCGTCCCCGACGTGCTCGGCGACGGGCGCCAGCGTCACCAGCGCCTCCGCCTGGATGTTGGCCGCGCCCACCTGCTCGGCGTCGGCCAGTGCCCGCCTGGCCGTGTCCTCCGCGCCGTCCTTGCCGTGCACGAACAGCATCACGGCGTGGTTCGCCAGGGCCTCCGCGCGTGCCGCGCACACCGGCAGCGCGTCGGCCATCTCGGCCGCCTCGCTGCTGGTCTGCTCGTCCCGGTCGTCGCCGGCGTAGTACCGGGCCATCGCCAGCCGGGTGTGCACCATGGTGCGGCGCTCGGAACCCGCCCGATCCGGCTCCGGCCCGGCCTCGGCGGCCACCCGCTCGTCGGCGGCCTTGAGCAGCGACGCCGATCGGGCCGGGTCGCCGCCGGCGGCCGCCGCCTCCGCCGCCGCCAGGTAGACCTCGGGCTCGTCGACGCCGGCGATCCGGCCGGCATCCGGCACCGAGCCCCACCAGGACAGCACCCGCTCCAGGTGCCGCTGCGCCTCGCTCGGTGCGTGCACCGCCCTGGCGTGTTCGGCGGCGCGCATCGAGGCGGACAGGGCCTGCGGCAGGTCGTGCGACAGCTCGCAGTGGTGCGCCAGCTCCGCCGCCACCGCCGGCGTCGCCTCCAGCCGTTCGGCCAGCACCCGCGCGTACTCCCGGTGCAGCCGTACCCGCTCGCCGGGCAGCAGGTCGGTGTAGGCGGCCTCCTGCAGCAGCGCGTGCCGGAACTCGTAGCCCGCCTCGCCGTCCGGTATCAGCACGTGCCGCGCCACCGCCTCGCGCAGCGCCTCGTCGAGATCGGCGTCCGGCAATCCCGTCACCGCCGCCAGCACGTCGTGCCCGACCCGCCGGCCGGCCACCGCCGCGACGCCGACGACCTGCGCCGCGCCGCGGTCCAGCTGTTCCAGCCGCGCGATCAGCACGTCCAGCAGCGCGTCCGGCAGTGCCCCGGAGCGGTCGCACGAGCGTTCCGCCTCCAGCAACTCCTCGGCGAAGAACGCGTTGCCCTCCGCGCGGGCCACGATGTCGTCCAGCAGCGCCTGCTCCAGCGGCCCGTGGGCGCTGATCAGGCGGGCGATCGCGGCCGGCGGCAGCGGGTCCAGGGAGAGCCGCCGCACCGACGGCAGCCGGGTGATGTCGGCCAGGAACGGCCGCAGCGGGTGCCGCCGGTGCAGGTCGTCCGATCGGTAGGTCAGAACCACCGCCAGGCGCTCGTGCTCCATCCGGCCGAGCAGGTAGCGCAGCAGGTCCTTGGACGGGCGGTCCGCCCAGTGCAGGTCCTCCACCACCAGGCACACCGGCCGGGATTCGGCCAGCTCGAACAGCAGCTCCACCACGGCCTCGTAGAGCTGCAGCTGGCCCAGCGGCTCGGCGGCGCCGCCCCGGACGTGCGGCTCCAGCCAGCGCCAGGAATCCACGTCCAGCTGCCGGAACGCATCCACGAACGGCAGGTACGGCAACCCGCCGTCGGGCAGGTTGACGCAGTGCCCGACCAGCACGAGCGTGCCGGAGGCGGTGAGCCGCTCGGCCAGCTCGGCGGTCAGCCGGCTCTTGCCGACGCCGGCATCGCCGGCGACCACCGCGATTCCCGACTCGCCGTGCGCAGCCGCCTCCCCCAGTGCCAGCAGTTGGGAGAGTTCCTGGTCGCGCCCCACGATCGGCGAGGTGTGCCGTGCCACGGCGTCCATGCTGGCACGTACCGCCGACAACGAACCATCGATTTCGGCGCAGTCGCCGATGGCTGTGGCGCCCCCGACGGTCGTCACGGCGGTGTTGATGGCGGTCCCGTCACCGGCTGACCGTGACGACCGAGGCCGCCGCCGCCCGCGTCGGCTGGCCCTTGTCGCGGTCCCGCGCCGGGGTGCGCCGCTCGGTGCCGACCCGACGCCACGGCCGGAAGTGCTCGGTGATCCGCTCCCGCCGGTATGCCACCTCGGCATCGACGGCGTTGATGATGCTCATGATCTGCTCCTCGGATCGGTGCGCTCTGTGCTGCACCCATCACGATTCGGCTGAGGGGGGCCGGCCGGCATCGGGAGAACGACCGGTTTCCGCGGCGCGCGCACCTTAGGGGCGGTGACGGGGAGTCCTACACTTTGCGCGAGCCGCGGCGGGGCGCCGTAGCCGACGTTCGTGACCGGGGGGTGAACAGTGGGCACGCGCTTCACCCGGGTCACCGTGGTCGGCGAATCGCGTCAGGTCGACGTGTCGCTGCCCGCCGACGAGCCGCTGTCCGGCCAGTTGCCGACGCTGCTGCGGCTGCTGAGTGTGCCCACCCCGAAGATTCCGGTGCGGTGGGTGCTGTCCACCTCCGACACCGGACCGATCGCCCGCGACCACAGCCTGGACGACGCCGGCGTGCTGGACGGCACTGTGCTGCACCTGACATCGGCGCAGGACGCCGCGCTACCTCCGTTCGTGGACGACGTGGAATCGGCCGCGGCGCAGGAGGTCGCTGCCGTCGCCCCGCCGTGGGCCGAGGGCGCGCGACGGCACGGCATCGCGGTGCTGCTCGCCGTGTTGCTGGGGCTGGCCCTGACCAGCTGCGCGCTGGCGGCCGCGCCGGTGGGCTGGGCCGGCGCGGCGGTGACGGCGGTGCTGGCGCTGGTGATCGGCGGGGTGATCTCCGAGCCCGGCGGGGCGGCGGTGGCGCTGATGTGCGCGCCGGGGGCCGCGCTGCTGGCGGCCGGGCTGGCCGGGGATCTGGG
>JBIQML010000666.1:0-2763 GCA_044463405.1 Nakamurella lactea
CCCATTATTGGAGCTGTATTTACGCGGAACATCGGCCATTGCTAGCTGGATGGACCCGTCGTGGGTCGCTTGAGGAGTGGACATACCTGCGATCTGAATCGCGGAAGCCCATTGGAACGCGGCGACTAGATGCAAAGCAAGGAGTTCGCTATCCGCAGACTTGAGTGCTGCATTTGCTATGGAATGAAGTCTTGATTCACTTTCGGAGACGTTATTTCCAGGTACCCTGGCCCGAGCGAGAGTACTTGCAGCTCCGCTTGCTATTCCAGAAATCAGAGATTCGACGATCATATATACATTCCAATCTATTGTCCTCGCTACTTAGTATTCGATCGAGAATGACGTGTCCTATTAGGCGTATCCTGACAGCGGCAGCGTTGGAGCGCGACTAGTGTGAGAAAGGACGCTACCAGATGGGACAGAGTGGAGGAGGAAAACATGCTCTACGCGGTCGAGCGCGGTTTGGATCCTCGGATTCTTCAGGCGGGGACGGTGGTGTATTGGATGCCGAGTTGGCAGCTGAGTCTGCGCCGGTAGCTCTTGAATCCATGGCTGCTCCGGCGGATCTTCTCTGCGATGATGTGCATGTTCTCCACATGGGCGTTCGACGTGTCTTCGGTTCGGTGGTGGGCGGGGATCTCGTCGCGCCACCGGTCAATTGTTCGCGCAAGGCGATGATCTCGGAAATTTCGACTTCGGTGCAGTAGCCGAAGAATACGAGCAGCCGTCTCGGATTGACTGCAGCGCTGTCGAGATGTGGCATTGTGGTTGCGGCGTTTACGCGGTCGTCAGGATCACGCGATTCCTCGGGAAGCCCCAGATGGGCTTCGGCCCGGCCGCGGTCTCGCGCGACACCATTGATGCGGTGATGATCTGTGACCCGATTGCCTGCGGTGTCTTCAGGGCAATCCTGTTGCTATTTCGGCCGGGGCTTGAAGCCCCGGCCGAATCCGTGTCGGAGGGGGGACTTGAACCCCCACGCCCTTGCGGGCACCAGCCCCTCAAGCTGGCGCGTCTGCCTATTCCGCCACTCCGACGTGGCTGCCGGGTGCGCCCGGCGAGAACGAAGATTCTAGCGCGGGTCTCGTTCGAATCTGGAGTCGGCAATCACCGGTGTCGAAGCGGCCCGCTCGGCGCTGGATCGCGGTCGACAGCGCGGGTGAACCGACCACGAGCTGGGGCTCGTCCCACCGCCATGCGACCGTAGAGTGAGCCCATGCCCGCCGAGTCGACCAGCGCCGGACTCGACCATGCGCGCGACCGGCCAGTGGCCGGAGGCCGCTGACCGATGGGGTCACTCTTCGAGGAGCTCGATCACCAGACCACACCGATGGGCCAGATCAGCCTCCGTCGGCGTCATGACCCGTCATTGCACGTCGAGATCTTCGAAGCCAAGCTCGACGACGAATTCTTGATGTCGTCACTTTTCACCGTGGCAGAGATCGCCCTCGCCGAGCTGGGACTCGCCGCGGCCGATGGAACCGAACTCGACGTGGTGGTGGGCGGCCTCGGCCTGGGCTACACCGCGCAGGCCGCACTGGCAGACGAACGGGTGCTGAGCCTGCACGTCGTAGAAGCACTGGATCCCGTCATCTCGTGGCATCGCCGGGGTTTGCTGCCGGTCGCCGATGAGCTGACCGGCGACGCTCGCTGCCAGTTGCTCCACGGCGACTTCTTCGACCTGGTACGTGGCGGCGAAGGCTTCGGTGCAACGGTGCCCGACCGGGTGCACGCCATCCTGTTGGACATCGACCACTCCCCGGAATGGGTCCTGCACTCCAGCCACGCCGACTTCTACACGCTCGACGGGTTGCGTCGCCTCCGTGACCTGCTACACCCCGGAGGGGTCTTCGCGCTGTGGTCCGACGCGCCGCCCGAGGCCGGGTTTCTCGCCACGCTGGGTGCCGTGTTCGCCCACTCCGACGCGACCGTCGTCGCATTCGACAATCCCTACACCGGTGACCAGTCGTCGAACACGGTCTACGTCGCCTCGACGCACGACTAGCCAGGCTGCATCCGCCCCACATCGAACGGCGGACCGACTCGGCACACCGGGTCGATGGAACCGACGGTGCCGATATGGTCCAGGTGACTCGAGCGGTGCTCGCGATGAGCGCCGCGGAAAGCCAGGTGCCCCATGCCCGACGCCACCGGACCCCGCTTCGGCTACTTCCTCGTCCCCAACGCCGATGATCCACTCCTCGCAACCGCGCAGCGCGCCGAGCAGCTCGGCCTCGACTACATCGGCATCCAGGACCACCCCTACCAGCGCCGCTACGTCGAGACCTGGTCGCTGATGGCCATGATCGCCGCGTCGACCAGCACCATCGGGATCTTCCCCGACGTGGCGAACCTGCCCTTGCGCCCTCCGGCGGTACTGGCCAAGACCGCGGTCACCATCGACCGACTCAGCGGCGGCCGGTTCGACCTTGGCCTCGGCGCCGGCGGGTTCTGGGACGCCATCGAGGCATACGGCGGCCCGCGCCGCAGCCCCGGCGAATCCCTCGAGGCGCTGGAAGAAGCGATCACGGTGATCCGCAAGATCTGGAGCGGCGAGCGCAATCTGCGTTTCGACGGTGAGCACTACCACCTCGCCGGGGCGCAGTCCGGTCCGGTCCCCACCCGACCCATCGGCATCTGGCTCGGAGTGTACGGCCCGAGGGCACTCGCGCTCGCCGGACGGGTCGCAGATGGTTGGGTGCCGTCGTTCCAGGGTGATCTCGACAAGCTCACCCAGATGTCGGCGCGCCTCGACAACGCCAT
>JBIQML010000667.1:0-2763 GCA_044463405.1 Nakamurella lactea
CGATCCGGATCAGCTACCGGAGATGGACGCCGGACGTGCCGGGTCCAGCACCGACGCGACGTCGAAGAACGCGCCCAGCACCTTTCGGCCGTCGAGTGCCGCCTCCATGCTGATGCCGTCCACGTTGATGCGCGCCTCCCGCAGGTACTCGTCACCCCACTGGCCCCACGCGGTCGTCGAGCCGTCCACGTTGAAGAAGAACGAGTAGCCCTGCCCCTTGAGGTAGTCGTACTTGGCGCCCTGGTAGCCGGGCACGCCGGAGATGTCGGCGCCGAAGGGGTAGATCAGCATGTCGGTCTTGCCGACGATCGGCTGCACGTCGGACTTCCACCGTTCGGTGTCGCGCTGGATCCGCTCCAGCGACGAGGTGGTGAAGTTGATGTGCCCCCACGAGTGTGAGGCGAACTCCCAGCCCTCATGTTTCAGGGCGTTGGCGACCTTCTTGGCGGTGGCGATGTCCTGCTTCAGATGCTTGTTCTTACCCTGGTACTCGCTGGGCGAGGAGCGGTAGCCCAGCACGCCGTTGTAGCCGGTCAGCGCGATGACGCCGCGCGCGCCGGCATGGGAGAAGTCGGGGTGCTTGCGGACGAAGTCGTCCACCATGGGCATCACGTCATAGGAACCCTGCGAGGTCTTACCGTCGGCGTCGGTGTAGGTGTTCACCACGCGCCCGTCGTCGGCGATGGTCAGGTTCGTGGCGAACCCGTCACCCTCCATGTACTCGTAGTACGACACATCGTCGACGGAGATCACCAGCGGCTTCTTGCCTTTGGGGAGCTTGAGCTTTCTGGGCTTGATGCTGCCGTCCTTGGCCACCGCGGCGAGCTGGTGCGGGCTGACCAGGACGTAGTCGTTGTCATAGACCTGCTGCAGGATCTTGGCGAACTCGCTTTGCGTGACCATGTAGTCCAGATAGCCGGCGCCCGACTCGGCGTCGTTGAAGGCCCGCTCCGGATCCACGATCAGCGAGTGGAAGAACAGGTGCGACACCATCGAGTTGTCGTCCCAGACGACGGTGTCCTTCGAGGTGTCGATCGGGGGCATGCTGACGCCGGTCGAGGTGGGCTTGCTGGCGCGCGTCGAGGTCGGCGTGGTCGGGCTGGTCGTCGGTGGTGTCGACGTTGACGAGCTCCGCGCAGTCGTCGGCGTCGTGGACGCGGGAGCGTTGGTCGACGTGCCGGTGACGGTGCTCACGGTGGTGCCTGAGTCCGGGGCAGCACTGCCGGCGTCGGACGTGGTGCCGGGCTGTGTCGTGGTGATCGTGACGGTGACCCCGTCACCGCCGCTCTGGCCGCTCGAGGTACATGCGGACAGCGCCAAGGCTCCGGCCAGGAGCAGCACCGGGAGGCTGGCGGCGCGTCGTCTGTTCAGCGATGTCGACATGGGTCCCCTGCTCGGATCGGCTCGTGCGGTCACGCTGCGGGCCAGATCAGCGGGAGTTCCCCCGACCCTGCGCATCCCCATTGTGCCAACGCCTCGCCGGATCGGTGGCTCGACCACCCACATGAGTTGGCGGGGATCAGACGGCCGTCGCCCAGGCCGCCAGCGCGAACCCCGCGGTCGTCCGGCGCCAGGGCTTGCAGGGCTTGCGTCCCTCTGGCGCCGCCGGGGCTCCTCCGCCCGGCATCGCCCGCCAGTTGTGTCCCACTCAGATCGTGGCCACCATGCCGCCGTCAATCAGCACGTCGGCTCCGGTGAGGTTGCCGACCGTGTCGGACGCGAGCAGCAGCACGAGTTGTGCTACTTCTGCCGGTCGCGTGAAACGCCCACTGGGCGTGCCGCTCACGGCGGCCGCCCGCACGGCCTCCGGGTCCATCCCCTTCGCCCGCCCGACCGTTTCGGCCACGCCGCCTTGACCAAGCCACAGAGCTGTCTCCACCGGTCCGGGACTGACGGTGTTGACCCTGATTCCGGAAGGTCCCAACTCCTTGGACAGTGACTTCGAGAAGCTGCGCAGCGCAGCCTTGGCGGCGCTGTAGTCGATGACACCAGGATCGGGCAAGGCCGCGTTCACCGAGCAGATGGTGACGATCGCCGACGGCGCCCGCCGGACCAGGTGTGGAACCGCCGACCGGGTCGCACGCACCGCGGAGAACAGGTTCAGGTCGAACGACCACTGCCAGTCGGCGTCGCTCACCCCGACGAATCCGTCGGTACGAGGATGCACACCGCCCACATTGTTGACCAGTAGGTCGATCCCGCCGAACCGCGCGACCGCCTGGTCGACCAGCGCCTGGCATCCGGCAGCCGTCGTCAGGTCGTCCAGGACGATCAGCACATCACTGTCATCGGCGAGCGCGCGGAGCTCGGCGGAGCCGTCCAGCGCACCCGCTGCCACACTCATGCCTTCGCGGACCAGCGCTCGGCAGATCTCCAGCCCGATCCCGCGGCTGGCGCCGGTCACCACCGCCGTCCGGCCGGCGAGGTCGAGCTTCACAGCTGCTGTTCCTTCAGCCAGGTCAGGCAGGTCTCGGCGATCTCGGGCCATCCGGCGTCGATGGTCAGCGAGTGGCCCCGATCGGCGAAGGTCATCAGATCGGTGATGGCGTCCGAGTGGCGGTACTGCTTGACCGTTGCACGTGTGATCGATTCGGGGACCGTATTGTCCTTGCCGCTGGCGATCAACAGCAACGGGCCGCGGCCGGAGTTGTGCGTGTCGACCTCGGCCGGTGAGCGTGGGTTGAAGTTCGCTGCGGCGGCCTCGAACAGCGGCCGGCCCGGTGCCGGGATCGTCCAGCGCTGGAACAACTGGCCCGACTCCTG
>JBIQML010000668.1:0-2762 GCA_044463405.1 Nakamurella lactea
CGGCCGCCGCATCCACCAGTTCGCCGGCGGGCACAAGGAGACCTGGGGCGGCGTCACGATCAACATCGACTCCAACTACGTGCAGACGTTCACCACGACACCGTCGAACGTGGCCACGCTGACCCCGCGCATCGTGTGGGACTCCAAGACCCAATCCGTCGGGACCCGGCCGGTGCCGGTGTCGATGGCGGGCCGCGGCGGCCTGCCGTCGAACGCGTCGGCGGTGGTGCTCAACGTGCAGATCGCGAATCCGACCGGCGCCGGAGACCTGATCGTGGAGCCGTACCGGGGCACCACCAACCTGACCACCCAACAGTTCCAGAAGGGCCAGTACGTCTCGATCACGGTCGTGGTGCCGGTGTCGCAGAAGGTGATCCAGTTCCGCACCACGGCGTCGAAGGCGCGCATCATCGCGAGCGCGGTCGGCTATCTCACCAACACGGGCAGCGACGGCGTCGAGGCTGTGCCGCCGCATATCCTGTGGGACTCCAAGACGACGCAGATCGGCACGAAGCCGGTCGGGCTCACGGTGCGGGGCAAGTCCGGCATCCCGGCCGACGCCACCGCCGCGATCCTCAACGTGCAGGTCGTGAAGCCGTCGGCGGCGGGCCAGCTCTACGTCGAACCCTACGGCGAACGCACCAACGTCGGCGTCCAGCAGCTCACCCGGGGCCGGAACATCTCGGCCACGGTCGTGGTGCCGCTGCACAGCAACGCGCTGCAGTTCCGGCTCTCCGCCGGCCAGGCCCGCATCATCGTCAGTGTGCTCGGCTACCTCTCGCCGCAGGTCACCGGCCGGCTCACGGCCACCAGCCCGGCGCTGATCTTCGACACCCGCAGCGCCACGGTCACCACGGCCGCGAAGGGATTCACGGTGGCGGGCCGCAATGGCGTGCCGAGCAACGCGACCGCCGCGCTCGTCAATGTCGAGGTGGTGAACCCGGCCACCGCCGGGCAGCTCTACGTCGAGCCCTACGGCTACCGGTCGAACTCCGGCATCCAGCAGTTCGTCAAGGGCCAGTCGATCTCCACCACGATGCTGGTGCCGCTGAGGAACAAGGCGGCGCAACTGCGCGTGTCGGCCGGCAAGGCCCGGGTGATCGTCACCGGCATCGGCTACGTGACGCCGGAGGTGGTCGCCCCACCGATCGTCGAGCCGCTCGACGTCGACACTGCCGACGGGTCGGACTCCGCCGGGCTGTAGCCCGCGGCTCTGGCGACACACCTGCGTGGCCGGTGGTCGGGTGGGGATCAAGCACCCGACCACCGGTGTCGCCCGCGACGGCGGCACGGAACGTCAGACGGCGGTCGCCCGGGCCCGGGCCTTCTCGCCGTCGCCGACGATGCCGCTGGTCGCGTCACCGTCCAGCTCCGCCCGCTGCACCGACTCGGCGAGCGTCTCGGCCCGCACATGGCCCAGGTCCGCGGCCACGGCGTGCCAGACCTCGTCGGACACGGCGAGCGTGGCGGTGATCCGGTCGGACACGTTCAGGCCGGCATCCTTGCGCGCCTGCTGCACCACCCGGATCACGTCGGCGACGACGCCGGCCGCGCGGAGCTCGTCGGTGATCTCGGTGTCCAGGTGCGCGTAGCCGCCGGATCGGAGCAGGCCCACCGCGCCGGACGCGTCGCCGGAGGCGGCGAGGTCGAGGGAGTACTCGCCGTCGGCCAGTTCGATGCCGCCGCAGGTGACCCGACCGGACTCGTCGACCGACCAGTCCCCCGTCTTGGAGGCGCGGATCACCTGCTGCACGTTCCTGCCGAGCCGCGGGCCGGCCGCCCGGGCGTTCACGGTGAGGTGACGCGACACCCGCTCGTCACCCTCGTCGAGTCCGACCAGCGACACCGCGCGCACGTTGAGCTCATCGGCCAGCAGCGATACGTAGGGCTCGAGTGTCGCCGGCTCGGCCACGGACACCGTCATGCCCGCCAGCGGCTGACGCACCCGCACGCCGGCCGACTTCCGCAACCCCAGCGCCACCGACGCCACCTCGCGCGTCTGGTCCATCGCGGCCACCAGCCCGCCGTCGGCCGGCAGCGCGCCCTGCTGGTCGCCATACGCCGGCCAGTCGGTCAGGTGCACGCTACGGCCGCCGGTGAGCCCGCGCCAGATCACCTCGGTCGTCAGCGGCAGCAGCGGGGCCGCCACCCGGCACACCGTCTCCAGCACGGTGTGCAGCGTGTCGATCGCGTCCGCGTCGCCCTCCCAGAAGCGCTGCCGGGACCGACGGATGTACCAGTTGGTCAGCACCTCCAGGTACACCCGCAGCCGTGCGCAGGCGCCCGCCAGGTCGTACACGTCCATATCGGCCGTGACGCCGTCCACCAGCTCGGCGGTCTTCGCCAGGATGTAGCGGTCCAGCAGATCCGTCGAATCCGTCCGCACGGCGCCGACCCGGCCGGGCCGGTCCGGTCCGTTCGCCGCGCCCGCGTACAGCGACAGGAAGTACCACGCGTTCCATAGCGGCAGGATGGCCTGCCGCACGCCCTCCCGGATGCCCTCCTCGGTGACGACCAGGTCGCCGCCGCGCAGCACCGCGGACGCCTGCAGGAACCACCGCATCGCGTCGGAGCCGTCCCGGTCGAAGACCTCCGTGACGTCCGGGTAGTTGCGGCGGGACTTGGACATCTTCAGCCCGTCGTCGCCCAGCACGATCCCGTGCGCCACGCAGATGGTGAACGCCGGCCGATCGAACAGGGCCGTGGCCAGCACGTGCAGCGTGTAGAACCAGCCGCGCGTCTGGCCGTTGTACTCGACGATG
>JBIQML010000669.1:0-2754 GCA_044463405.1 Nakamurella lactea
CGACCCGGCAGGAGCTGCACGATCTGTTCGAGAAGCATTCCGCCACACCGGTTCCGCAGTCCATCGGGTACCTCATCGACGACGTCGCGCGCCGGCACGGGGTGCTGCGCGCCGGGGCGGCCGGCGCCTACCTGCGCAGCGAGGATCCGACGCTCATCAGCCAGGCCGTCGCCGCGGCGGCCGCCGCGGGCATCGGGCTGCGCGCGCTCGCCCCGACGGTGGCCGTCAGCTCCGCCGAGCTGGCGGTGCTGGTGGAGGTGCTACGCGCGGCCGGGCTGGCCCCGGCCGCCGAGGACCCGAGCGGCTCGGTGCTGGACCTGCGGCCCCGACCCCGGCGCACCCGCGTCGCCCCGCCGCTCCGGCGCCAGTACGCAGAACCGTCACCGCCGTCCGCCGACCAGATCGCCGGGCTGGTCCGTCGGCTGCGGGCCGGAGACGACGCGGCGGGCGAGGACTACCAGCAGCCCCGGGACGTGCTGGCGGTGCTCCGGGAGGCGGCCCGGCGGCGCAGCCCCGTGTGGATCGGCTACGCGGACGCCGAGGGCGGCACCAGCAGGCGGTTGGTCGAGCCGATCGTGGTCTCCGGGGGGAGCATGGTGGCCTTCGACCGGCTGCGGAACTCGCCGCGCACCTTCACCGTGCACCGGATCAGTTCCGCGCATCCAGAGGGGTGAATCTGTCCGCGAACGTCAAGTATTACTCATACCGGTAAGAGTAAGATGGCAGTATGCGCATCACGTCCAAGGGTCAGGTGACGATTCCGCTGCACATCCGCCAGCGACATGGCCTGCTGCCGGATGCGGAGGTCGACATCGTCGAGGACGGTGCCGACGTCAAGATCGTCGCGCGCGCCACCGACGACGACCGCGGCGCCCGGGCGGTGAGCGCTCTCCGGGGCAGGGCCGACACCGGCCTGTCCACCGAAGAGATCATGGCCATGACTCGTGCCTGATCCAGCCGGGACGCTCGTCGACGCCAACGTCCTCTTGGACATCGCCACCGAGGACGAGCACTGGCTGGCATGGTCGTCCGACGCCCTGGCCGACGCGGCGCGGCACGGGCCCATACTCATCAATCCACTGATCTACGCCGAGGTTTCGGTGGGATTCTCTCGCATCGTGGACCTGGACGATGCCCTCCCGTCGAGCATCTTTCAGCGCGCCGCACTCCCATGGCCGGCAGGCTTCCTGGCGGGTAAGGCGTTCCTGGCATACCGTCGGCGGGGTGGGCGGCGGACGAGCCCACTTCCCGACTTCTACATCGGCGCTCACGCGGCCGTTTCGAGACTGGCCCTGTTGACCCGCGACGCTCGCCGCTACCGTACATACTTCCCGACCCTGGCGCTGATCGCTCCCTGACGTCACCAGCTCGGGCCCCGCGCATATCAACGCAGCAGGAATGTGAGGGAAGGGGGCCAGCCGCCGGATTCGGGCGCGTGTGGGGCGACCTTGATACGCGCATCAAGTCAGCGGCCCGACGGCGGTGACGGAGATCGCGGGCTCGCCGGTCTCGTCGGAGGCCGCCAGATCGACGTCCGCCGTGATGCCCCAGTCCCGGTCACCGTTCGGATCCTCGAAGACCTGTCGGACGTGCCAGGAGTCGGCACCGGGAGTGATCGTCACCAGCGCCGCCGAGCGCGCCGGCTGGCCGATGCCGAGATCGTCGTATTCGGCGAAGTAGCCCTCCATGGCCTCGCGCCAGGCGTCTGACCCGAAGCCGGACTCGCCGTCCAGCTCCCCCAGCGCGGCGTAGCGGCGGTGCGCGGCCAGCTCCACCCGGCGGAACAGCGCGTTGCGCACCATGACGGTGAATCCTCTGGTGTTCGCGGTGATCCCGCGCGCGGATGATCCGGGCCGAACCTCCTGCGGCGCACCGGGTCCGGTCTCGGCGTCGTCCGGGTGGGCCAGGGCCTCCCATTCGGCCAGCAGGCTGGAGTCCACCCCGCGGACCAGCTCGCCGAGCCAGGAGATGATGTCCACCAGCTCGTCGGTGCGGGCCGACAGCGGCACGGTGCGGCGCAGCGCCCGATAGCCCTGCGCGAGGTAGCGCAGCACCACGCCCTCGGATCGCGCGAGCTGGTACTCGGAGACGTACTCGGAGAAGGTCATGGCGCGCGAGAACATCTCCCGCACCACGGATTTCGGCTCGACCTCGAACTCGGCGACCCACGGATGCCCGCGCCGGTAGGTGTCGTAGGCGACCTCGATCAGGTCGGCCAGCGGCTTCGGGTAGTCGATCTCCTCCAGCCGCTGCATCCGCTCCTCGTACTCGATGCCCTCCGCCTTCATCGCGGCGATCGCGTCGCCGCGCGCCCGGTTCCGTTGCGCGAGCAGCACCGGGGTCGGGCCAGGGATGGTTGCCTCGATGACGCTCACCACGTCCAGCGGGTAGTCCTCGGCGTCCCGATCCAGCAGTTCGATCGCGGCCAGCGCCAGCGGGGAGAGGGGCTGGTCCAGCGCGAAATCCAGTTGCAGGTCGGTGGTGAGCACGAACTGCCGGCCGTGCTCGTCCGGCTCGTCCAGCCGGCGCACCACCCCGACCACGATGCCGGGGGCACCCGCACTGGCCGCCCCGTCGGACCACACGTCGGCTGCGTAGTAGGCGTAGGGAACCCGTCTGATCCCGCAGAGCAGCCGGACCACGACACCCGTGGTCGGAGGCGGTTCGCACACCACGACATCCGGACGCCGCATGCCGATCAGCCGCAGCAGCAGGGGCAGGTCGTCCGGCCACCGGTTGCGGCCGTTCTCGAAC
>JBIQML010000670.1:0-2749 GCA_044463405.1 Nakamurella lactea
GGTTGGCGCGGCCGCCGGTGAGCCGGGCGACCAGCGGCACCGCGAAGGCGATCGTCTTGCCGGAGCCCGTGCGGCCGCGGCCGAGGACGTCACGGCCGGCGAGCGTGGCGGGCAGGGTGGCTGCCTGGATCGGGAAGGGCGCCGTCGCGCCGAGATCGGCCAGCACCGGGATCAGCGGTGCGGGCACGCCCAGGGCGTCGAAGGCGGTGGACCCGGTGGTGGCCGCGGTGGTCGGGAACAGGGCGGACGCCGACGTGGCCGCGGTGTCCTGGCGCCGGTTCGGGCGCTGGTCCCGCTGGTTCGGACGCGGGCCTCGACGCCGGCGCGATCGGCCGGCGCCCGGCTGCGGGCGCGGGTCAGTACGGGGAGTGCTCATGCTGTCGGTGTTCCTCACGGTGGATGGACGGGTGGCCGCGGTGCTGGCCGACCGTCGACCACGGACGCGCTGCATCGCGCGCCGTGCCGGTGGGGAGACAGGAGGCGGTGACGGGTGCGAACCCGTGACGCCGCCATCAGCAAACGACCGCCGCACCGCCCGGTCGGGCAGCGCGACCGTCCCAGCCTACATGGCCGCCCGGGGCTCTGTACTTGCCCGGCCAGACCGGGCAAGTACAGAGCCCCGGGGCGCGGCGGTGGCCGCGCGGCCTCAGCTCCTGGCCGGCGCGGGGCCGCTGGCCGATCCCGCGCCGGCACCGACCCCGGCGCCGGCACCGACCCCGGCGCCGGCACCGACCCCGGCGCCCACCGGTTCGGCCGCGTCTTCGGCCACCGGTGCCACGAATTGCGCGTTGTACAACTCGAAGTAGTGCCCGCGCCGCTCCAGCAACTGCGTGTGGTTGCCCTGCTCGACGATCCGGCCGTTCTCCATCACCAGGATCAGGTCGGCGTCGCGGATGGTCGACAGCCGGTGCGCGATCACGAAGCTGGTCCGGTTGGTGCGCAGCGCCGCCATCGCGTGCTGCACCAGCACCTCCGTGCGGGTGTCCACCGAGCTGGTGGCCTCGTCCAGGATCAGCAGCGCGGGGTCGGCCAGGAACGCCCGGGCGATCGTCAGCAGCTGCTTCTGCCCGGCCGAGACGTTGCTGGCCTCCTCGTCGATCACCGTGTCGTAGCCGTCCGGCAGCGAACGGACGAATCGGTCCACGTAGGTGGCCTGCGCCGCGGCGATGATCTCGTCCTCGGTGGCGTCCGGACGGCCGTAGGCGATGTTGTCCCGGATGGTGCCGCCGAACAGCCAGGTGTCCTGCAGCACCATGCCGATCTTGGAGCGCAGCGCGTCCCGGGTCATGGTGGTGACGTCGGTGCCGTCCAGCGTGATCCGGCCGGCATCCAGCTCGTAGAACCGCATGATCAGGTTCACCAGGGTGGTCTTGCCCGCCCCGGTCGGACCGACGATCGCGATCATGTGGCCCGGCTCGGCCACCAGCGACAGGTCGGTGATCAGCGGCTTGTCGGGGTCGTAGGAGAACGAGACGTTCTCGAACTCCACCCGCCCCCTGGTGCCCGTCACCGGCGCCGGGTTGGCCGGGTCCGGCGACTGCTCCTGCTCGTCCAGCAGCTCGAACACCCGCTCCGCCGAGGCGACCCCGGACTGCAGCACGTTGGCCATGGAGGCCAGCTGGCTCAAAGGCTGGGTGAACTGCCGGGAGTACTGGATGAACGCCTGCACGTCGCCCAGCGTCATGCTGCCGGACGCCACCCGCAGGCCGCCGACCACCGCGACCAGCACGTAGGTCAGGTTCCCGACGAACATCATCGCCGGCATGATGATCCCGGAGATGAACTGCGCCTTGAACGACGCCTGGAACAGCTCCTCGTTCTTGTCGGCGAACTGCTTCTCGATCTCCCTGCGCCGGCCGAACACGCTCACCAGCGAGTGCCCGGTGAACGCCTCCTCCACCTGCGCGTTGAGCTCACCGGTGTGCCGCCACTGCGCGATGAACTTCTTCTGGCTGCGCTTGGCGATCTGGGAGGCGGTGATCACCGACAGCGGCACGGCGACCAGCGCGATCACCGCCAGGATCGGGGAGATGACGAACATCATCACCAGCACGCCGATCACCGTCAGCACCGAGTTCAGCAGCTGGGACATGGTCTGCTGCAACGACTGTGAGATGTTGTCGATGTCGTTGGTGACCCGGCTGAGCACCTCGCCGCGGGGCTGCTTGTCGAAGTAGGCCAGCGGTAGCCGGTTGATCTTGGTCTCCACGTCGGCGCGCAGCTGCAGGATCGCGCCCTGCACGATGTAGTTCAGGATGTAGGCCTGCGCCCACATCAGGATGGACGCGCCGACATAGAGCACCAGCACCCACAGCAGCACGGTGGCCAGCGCGTGGAAGTCGATGCCGACGCCGGGGGTGACGTCCATCCCGGACAGCAGGTCGGCCATCTTGCCGTTGCCGCTGGCCCGCAGCGCCTCGATGGCCTGCTGCTTGGTGGTTCCCGGGGGGAAGGCCGGCGGCCCCAGCTGGCTGCCGATGAAGCCGTTGAAGATGATGTTGGTGGCGTGGCCCAGGATCTTCGGGCCGACCACGGATAGCGCGATGCTGGCGATGGCCAGCGCGATCACCGAGGCCACCTTGCCCCGCTGCGGCGCCAGCCGGCCGAGCAGCCGGCGTGCCGACGGACCGAAGTTCATCGCCTTCTCGGTGGGCGCGGCGCCGCCCCACGGGCCGCCGTGGCCGCGGCGCGCCCGGCTCTGCTTCTTCAGCGTTTCCGCCTCGGACTCCTCGGCCGGCAGCGGCGGCTC
>JBIQML010000671.1:0-2740 GCA_044463405.1 Nakamurella lactea
AAGCTGGCCCGTCAGTACTTCAAGCTGGTCGGAAAACCCGGCAAGCACAAGGTGATCTCGCGCGCGGTCGCCTACCACGGCGTCACCGCGGGCGCGCTGTCGGTGACGGGGGTCCCGGCGTACAAGCAGGCGTTCGAGCCGCTGGTACCGGGCAGCGTGCGGGTGCCCAACACGAACTTCTACCGGGCGCCGGCCTTCGTCGCCGACGACGAGAAGGCGTTCGGCCAGTACGCGGCGGACCGGGTGGAGGAGGCCATCCTGGCCGAGGGGCCGGATACGGTGGCGGCCGTCTTCGTCGAGCCGGTGCAGAACGCCGGCGGGTGCCTCACGCCTCCACCCGGGTACTTCGATCGGCTGCGGGAGATCTGCGACCGGCACGACGTGCTGCTGGTCTCCGACGAGGTGATTTGCGCCTACGGCAGGCTGGGCACCCTGTTCGGCGCCCAGAAGTACGGCTACCAGCCGGACATGATCACCTCTGCCAAGGGGCTGACCTCGGGGTACTCGCCGCTGGGCGCGACGCTGATCTCCGACAGGCTTTTCGAGCCGTTCGCATCCGGCGCCACCACCTTCGCCCACGGGTACACCTTCGGTGGCCACCCGGTGTCCTGCGCCGTGGCGCTGGCGAACCTGGACCTGTTCGAGTCGGAGGACCTGCTGGGCAACGTGCTGCGCAACGAGAACGCGTTCCGCTCCACCCTGGAGAAGTTGAACGACCTGCCCATCGTGGGCAACGTGCGCGGCGACGGCTACTTCTACGCGGTCGAACTGGTCAAGGACAAGGCGACCAAGGAGAGGCTCACGGCCGAGGACTTCGAGCGCGTGGTGCGCGGCTTCGTGGCGCCGGCGATGTTCGAGGCCGGGCTGTACTGCCGGGCCGACAACCGCGGCGACGCTGTCGTCCAGGTGGCGCCGCCGCTGATCATCGGACAGGCGGAGTTCGACTTCATGGAGCAGGTGCTGCGCGACGTGCTGGGCCGGGCCTGGCAGATGCTCTAGGGCCGCCCGCGTGGAGCCCCCGGGGCCCGCGCGGAGCCCCCGGTGCCCGCGCGGAGCCCCCGGGGCCCGCGTGGAGCCCGGGGCCCGCGTGGAGCCCGGGGCCCGCGTGGATCAACATCGCTCGCATGCCCGAACGTGGCCGAAATGTGGCCGGTGGGACTGCTGGGACAAACTTGATGCATGCCGCGAAAGTTGATCCATGCGGCGGTGACGAAGATCAGAACCAGCGCTCCAGCACCAGCGCGACGCCGTCCTCGTCGTGCCGGGGGCCGACCTCCCGGGCGACCGCCGCGACATCCGGATGCGCGTTGCCCATCGCGACCGACATCCCCGCCCACTTCAGCATTTCCAGGTCGTTGGGCATGTCGCCGAAGGCCACCACGTCCGCAGCGTCGATGCCCCACCCGTCGGCCAGCACCGACAGCGCGGCGCCCTTCGTCACCCCGGCGGCGGCGACCTCGATCAGGCCGTCGTCCGAGGAATACGTCACCGCCACCCGCTCCTGGGACACCGCCCGGGCGGCCTCCAGCAGCGCCTCCGACTCCCGGCCGTACCGCACCAGCAGCTTGGCCGCCGGTCCGGCCAGCAGTTCGGTCCGGGGCGCCCGCCGGTACTCACCGCCGATCCACGGGTGCACGTAGGCCGGTTCGGCCCAGAACTCCTCCGCCTCGGCGCCCACCCGTTCCACGGCGACCGCGTACTCCAGGGCGAGGACGTCCAGGTCGTCGACGAAGGATTGCATCACGCTCGGCTGCAGCACCGTGCTGGAGACGATGGTGCCGGCCGCGATGTCGTACACCACGGCGCCGTTCATGCACACCGCGGTCCCGGTGAATCCGGCTTCGATGACGGGGGTCAGCCAGCACACCGGCCGGCCGGTCGCGATCACCACCCGCGCGCCGGCCTCCGCCGCCCGCACCAGCGCGGACGCGTTGCGGGAGCTGACCAGGCCGTCTACACCCAGCAGGGTCCCGTCCATGTCGGAGACGACCATGGCCGGCATTCGCGAGTCCGTCGGGGGGCGGTAGGCGGTCGGCAGCATGGTCACCCGTCCATTCTTCCAGAGCCGATCCGGACAATTGGATCGGCGCGGGGCCCGGGGCCGAGCCGGTCGCGGCAGCGCCCGCGGAGGACCAGGAACGACCGGCGACGACCAGGACCGGCGAGGCAGGTCCGAGAGTCGATCGAAGCCGCCGCACCACATCGGCGCGCGTGGCACCTTGCCAGTCGTTCCGCATCGACCGAACGGGGGACGGATGATGGCACCGCCGACCGGGGTGGATCTGGTACCGGAGTCCGTACCGAGTCGTCCGGCCCACCGGCGCATCCAGCGTCGCTGTGGCCCGCTACCGCTACCGCGGCAGCACCATCACGGCCCCTGGACCCCGAACCCGGCGGCCGCCACGCCGGCCTGACCAGCGGGTAAGGCACGTGGAGCGCCCGGCGCGTGGAGACGCGAACGCCGGGTGCGCTGAGCGGGCCGGGGAACCGGGCTGGCCGCAAGGCCGGTACCGCGCCCCGGTTCGAATCAACCGCCGGTCAGATTTTCGGTTCCCAACCGAGGCGCCCGGGCGGCCCGCTGCCGGGGGGTTGCCGACGGAAGGAGCGTGATGCGGGAGATCCCGCACGAGGCCCACGAGTTGGTCCTGGAGCGGGTGTGCGCGATCGATGTGGCCAAGGATGCGGGCACGGTGTGTCTGCGCCTGCCGGCTGGCCTGTCACCTGCCGGCCGGCCTGTCGG
>JBIQML010000672.1:0-2738 GCA_044463405.1 Nakamurella lactea
GGCCGCCGGTCGGCAGCGGGAACAGGAACACCGCCGCCCCGCCGAGGTAGAGGGCGACACCAGCCCACTGCCCCCTGGTGGTTCGTTCCTGCAGCGTCGCCGCCCCCAGCAGCGCCACCGCCACCGGGGAGAAGCTCAGCACCAGACTGGTGGTCTGCGCCGGCAGGTATGCCAGGGCAAGGAACTGCGCGCCCTGGGTCAGGGTGTACATCGTGATGCCCAGCGCCGCCAGGCGCACCCAGCCGGCGAGCGTCAAGGAGGCCAATTGCGCGCGCACCCTCGGGCGGGTCAGCGCGAACGGCAGCAGCACCGCGAAGGCCAGCAGGTAGCGCAGGCCGGCGAAGGTCAGGGCGGGGATGTCCGCCAGGCCGATCTTGATCAGGACCCAGGAGGTGGACCACAGGAACGCGACGAACAGCGCCTGCGCCGCAGCGACGGCCGTCGACCCGGTCGAGGGCGGGCCGGTGGGTTCCGTCACCGCCGATGCCGTCGATTCGGAACGGGGATGTGGGCGAGACATGGCAAACCTCCGGGCAGGATCGGTTCGCCAACCTGTCTCCTCACGGCTTTTGCCCGTATCAGATGCCGGCCGGGACGGGATCGGCGCCGGTTGTCTCTCCGGCGCCCGCCCCGGCGATCTGTGGCGCTCGGACCAGACGCCCGCGTGCGCGGGCCGGAACCCTAGCCACCCTCGTCGGTTGACACGGTGATGCTAACAAAGGGTCCGGTCACCGGCCCAACGCCGAGTTCCCGTGATCGAGCACCAGGGATCCCGACCGAGCACCTCGCATTCCGGGTGCTCGATGCACAACGCTGGTGCTCGATCGCGCTGCCCGACCGGGCCAGTGCGGCCATCGCGCTGCCCGACCGGGCCAGTGCGGCCATCGCGCTGCCCGACCGGGTCGGTGCGGCCAACCCCCGCCCACCCGGGGGAACACCGGGACCGTCAGTCCAGCAACGACTCCAACCCCACGGTGAGCCCCGGCCGGGACCCGACCGCGCGGACCGCGGCGAGAACGCCTGGCATGAACGAGGACCGGCTGGTGGAGTCGTGCCGGATGGTCAGCGTCTCCCCCTCGTTGCCCAGCAGGACCTCGAGGTGCGCCACCATTCCCGGCATCCGGACGGAGTGCACGTGGATCCCGTCCAGCACGGCCCCGCGGGCGCCGTCGGCGGCGCGCGTGGTGGCATCCGGGACATCACCGAGACCGGCGGCCGCCCGGCCGTCCGCCACCGCCCGGGCGGCGGTCACGGCGGTGCCGGACGGGGCATCGGCCTTGCCCGCATGGTGCAGTTCGATGATCTCGGCGGAGGCGAAGAACCGCGCCGCCTCGCGGGCGAACTTCGTCGCCAGGACGGCACCGACGGCGAAATTGGGGATCACCATCACGCCCAGGCCGGGCCTGTCCGCGAGCCATCCGCGGATGGTCTCCAGCCGGTCGCCGGTGACGCCGGATGTGCCCACCACACAGTGGATTCCCGCCTCGACCGCGAACCGGATGTGGTCCATCACGACGTCCGGGTGCGTGACGTCGACCAGCACATCGCTGCCGGCGCCGGCCAGCGTCGACAGCCCGTCCCGGTCCCGACCGGTCACGGCGCCGACCAGGTCCATGTCCGGCGCCGCGTCCACGGCCTGGCACACCTGGGATCCCATCCGGCCCCTGGCGCCGATCACGCCGACCCGGATCGCCGCGCCGGTCGCGCCCTCGCCGGAGGATTCAGCAGACCCGCCCGGCCCTGGGTCGGGGGAATTCGGCGGGGACTGCGTCATGGTCACCCCTTTCCCGTGCGCACGGCCGGGGTCGACCGGCCGGCCCGGGCGGCCGGCGTCGCCATCCGCGCCGCCCGGGACCGCCGCCCGGCACCGGATCGTCCCATCCGGGCCATCCCGGTGACCTGCGCGGGCAACTCGCTGCGGCGGGCGTACGGGCCCACCACCGCCACGGACAGCGGCCGATCCAGCAGCCGCGCGGCCAGCGCCGCGACCTCGTCGCCGGTGACGGAGCGGATCGCGGCCAGCTCGTCCTCCAGGGCGGTGTATCCGTCGCGCACCAGCAGGCGCTTGCCGACCCGGCTCATCCGGGACTCGCTGTCCTCCAGCCCGAGCACGATCGAGCCGCAGATCTGGCCCTTGGCAAGGGGAAGCTCGTCCCCGGTCAGTCCGTCCGCGGCGACCGCGGCCAGCTCCCGGGAGATCAGTTCGGCGACCGTGCCGAGGTTCTCGGGGTGGCAGCCCGCATAGACCGACAGCGACCCGGTCCCGGCGTAGGCCGAGGTGGCCGAGTAGCAGGAGTAGGCCAGCCCGTAGTCCTCGCGGATCAACCGGAACAGCCGGGAACTCATCCCCCCGCCGATCGCGGTGGACAGCACCGACAGCGCGTACCGGTCCGGGTGGTCCCGGGGCAGGGCGGGCACGCCCACGCACAGGTGCGCCTGCTCGATGTCCCGCGGTACCACCAGCACTCCGGGACCGGGGTCGGCCAGCAGCGGGCCGCGGCGCGGCGGCAGCGGCCCACCACCGGGAACCAGCCGGCCGCCGAACCCGGCCCGGACCCAGCGCACCACGTCGGCGTGCGCGACCCCTCCGGCCACCGCCACCACCATCCGGCGCGGGTCGTAGCGGCGCCGGTAGTAGCCGTGGATCTGGCCGCGGCTCATCCGCTCGATGACCTGGGCGTTGCCGATCACCGGCTCGGCGACCGGATGACCGGCGAATACCTGCGCGGCGAACGCGT
>JBIQML010000673.1:0-2738 GCA_044463405.1 Nakamurella lactea
ACGCCTTCCGCGCCTGCAGCGACCTGGTGGACGAGGTGAAGCACCGGCTGCCGGTGTGGAAACGCCAAGTGTTCCCTGACGGCACCGACGAGTGGGTCGGCAGCGCCTGACCGTCGCGGCCCGCGGGCCCGAGTCGAGCGCCGCTGCCGGAGAGCTGCGGCGAGCGGCTTCCTACCGAGAACGCCGCCGGCGGATGTCCGCCATCAGCAGCGCGGCGAGACTCGCCCGCACCGGCATGTCCGCCAGCGACACCCACTCCGTCGTTGCGTGCGCACCGTCGCCCACCGCACCGAGCCCGTCGAGAACGGGGACACCCAGCGCCGCCGCGAAGTTCCCGTCGCTCGCCCCGCCGACCGAAATCTCCGTGAGGTCGATGCCCAGGTCGACGCCGATCGCTTTCGCCCGCTCGAACAGCGACACCGTGCCGGCGGTGCGTTCCATCACGGGCCGCGACCAGCCGCCGGTGGACCGGACCGAGACCCGCTCGTCGGAGGGCGCCCAGTCCCGTAGCGCCTGGTCCAGCCGTTCGGCCTCGGACTGCTGCGCCACCCGGATGTCCACCTCCAGCAGCGCCGACGCCGCGACGACGTTGCGGCGCGTGCCGCCGCGCACCACGCCGACGCTGACCTGCGTGCCCCTGTCCCGGTCCTGAAGCGAATAGAAGAAGTTGATGCACTCCGCCGCGGCCTGGATCGCGCTGGCACCCTTGCCCGGGTCCAGGCCGGGATGCGCCGGGATGCCGGTGAACTCGACGTCGAACGAGCCGGTGCCCTTCCGCGACGTCTTCAGGGCGCCGTGGTAGCTGGGCTCGAACACCAGCGCTGCCAGTGCGCCGCGACACACCTCTTCGATGATCGGTCGGGAGCCGTTGCTACCGATCTCCTCGTCGCAGCTGAACAGCAGGAGCAGCGGAGGCAGCGGCAGCCCGCAGCGCTGGGCGGCGCGGATCGCCCAGATCAGGTGGACGATGCCCGCCTTCATATCGAAGACGCCGGGGCCGGTCATCCGGCCGTCGCGGCAGGTGACGGGCCGGTGGTCGATCGTTCCGCGCTCCCAGACCGTGTCGAAGTGCGACAGCGCCACGACGGTGTCGGCTGCCGCGGCGCTCTCGCCCACCCGGATGACGGCCGTGTGGCCGTTGGCATCCGTCGGTTCCACCAGCGGTCCTTGCGTGTCGGCCACCCGCTCGGCGATCCACGGCAGCAGCCACGCGACGAAATCCCGCTTCAAAGCTGCGTCGCTGCTGGGACTTTCGCGCGACACCAACTCGGCGAGGTCCGCGGTCATGTCGTCGAGGTGCCCTTCGAGCCACCGCCGGATCGGGCCGCTCGCGTCGCCGACGGGCGTCGAGTTCATGGGTATTCCTGACCTTCCTGGCTGTTGGAACAAGCGGGCTGTTACGTCATAGGAGTTCGTGGCTCTGCACGGCGGGCGCACCGAAAGACGCGGCCGGCGCACCGAAAGACACCATGGGCTGATCGGCGGAGGCGTCGGGCTCACCGACAGCGGTGGGGAGCGAAACCCAGGCCCGCTTGAACGCCTGCATCACCAGGCTCAGTTCGTAGGTGACCAGCCCCGGCACCTGGGCGATCACGCTCGTCATGAACGAGTACGTGTCCGAGTAGCGGGGCAACAGGCCGTGCAGCAGGACGTTCGACTTGTCCATCGTCAACGCGACGTAGCGGCTGGCCCGGTTCTCCCGGAGGTACGCGCCCGCCTCCTCGATGCAGTCGGGCTTCACCGTGAGCCACGCGTGGAACTCCGAGCTGTACCCCGCGCGGGCGCCGTCGAACAGCGTCCGGAATCGAAGGCAGCCCCGCTTCACCAGGGACATGGTGAGTCTCTTGGCCGCCGCGGGCGACAAGTCCGCGCGCTGCGCCAGCTCCTGATACGTGGTCCGGCCGTCCTCGCGCAGCATGCCGATCAGCTCCAGCTCGGTCGGCGTCAACGTCTCCAGCTCCCGCCACGTCGAGTGGCTGTACGCGCCCCACTGCCGGGTGGCCTGCAGCGCCTGGACGGCCGCGGGCGACAATGCGTCCGGAATCCAATCCTCGTAGGCCGCGAACTTGCGGATCACCGGGATCGTCTGCGCCCGCTGGAACGGGTGGGCTTCGAAGACGGCGTCACGGATCTCGAAGGCCTCGGCCGGCGATCGCACCACCGATTCGACGATCACGTCGAACGCTCCGGTCGTCACGGCCACGTACCGGATCGAGGGGTGCCGCGCGACTACCTGCGCCAGATCCCGCACACCGTCCGGTTGCGCGCGGAACCGGATGTAGGCCGAGAGCCCGGCGCCCACGCGGAGGTGGTCCAAAACCCCGGTCACGCGCACCGCACCTTCGGCGAAAAGCCGCCGCGCGTGGCGCGCCACCGTGGACTCGTTCTGGTTCAGGATGTCCGCGATCTCGCGCCACGTCGCCCGCGGGCTCACGTGCAGGGCCAGCAGAATCTGCGCGTCCAAGTCCGCCTCGGAGTTCTTCTCTGCCATGTGGGTCTCCGCCATACGAGTAGTGAAGCGCCGTGGAACTGACGCGCGATTCGACGCTTGAAGTGATCCGCGTCACGTAAAAAAGTGCCAAACAACTCGCAGGCACACGATGACCATAGAGTGGCAGTTGTGTGCAGTCAACGGGCTTGAGGCAACCGTTCTCGGCAGAAGCGCGGGTTTTCGACTGCTCACGATCGTCTCCGTCGCGTTTCGAGGGCGCTCTACGGCTGGAATGTGCGCAAAGGTT
>JBIQML010000674.1:0-2732 GCA_044463405.1 Nakamurella lactea
GAGCCCGCCAGCAGCCTGCCGATCAGCGACGCCAGCGTCCGGGCGTGCACCGGGTCGGGCTCGGCCAGCGAGGCGTCCAGGTGGTGCAGCCCGGCGTCGAACCTGGGATCGGCCCCGGCGGCCGTCGCGAGCTCGTCGCGCAGCGCCGTCACCGCAGCCGGCGAGCGGCCGATCGCGCGCACCGCGTCCAGCGCCGTCACCGTCCCGGTGCCCTCCCAGATGCCGTTCAGCGGCGACTCGCGCTGCAGCCGGGGCATCACCGACTCCTCGACGTAGCCGTTGCCGCCCAGGCACTCCGCGGCCTCGGCGATCGCCGGCACGGCCCGCTTGCAGATCCAGAACTTGGCGGCCGGCACCGCCAGCCGCAGCAGGTCCGACTGGCCGGCGTCCACCGCGGCGGCCAGCCGCAGCGCGGTCAGCGTGGCGGCCCAGCTCTCCGCGGCGAGGTCGGCCAGTACCGCCGTCATCGCCGGCTGGTCGGCCAGCGCCCGGCCGAACGCCTGCCGGTGCGCGGCATGGTGCGCCGCCACCGACAGCGCCGCGCGCAGCTGACCGGCCGACCCGGTGACGCAGTCCAGCCTGGTCATGGTCACCATCTCGATGATGGTGCGCACCCCGCGGCCCTCGTCACCGACCCGCCAGCCCAGCGCGCCGTCGTACTCGACCTCAGCGGAGGCGTTGGCCCGGTTGCCCATCTTGTCCTTCAGCCGGACCAGCGCCATCGCGTTGCGCTCGCCGTCCGGCCGGATGCGCGGCACCAGGAAGCAGGTCAGCCCGTCGGGGGCCTGCGCCAGGGTCAGGAACACGTCGTTCATCGGGGCGGAGGTGAACCACTTGTGGCCGGTGATCTGGTATCCCGCGGCGCCGTGGTGGTCGGCGGCCGGGTCGGGCGCGGCGGTACTGGAGTTGGCCTGCACGTCGGAGCCGCCCTGCTTCTCCGTCATCGACATGCCCGCCAGCAGGCCGGCCTTCGACTCGGCGGGGCGCAGCCCGAAGTCGTAGTGCCGGGAGATCAGGCCGGGCTCGAAGTGCCGGGCGAGCGCCGGCTGGTGGCGCAGCGCCGGGACGGCGGCGTAGGTCATGGAGATCGGGCACAGGTGGCCGGACTCGGCGTGGTTGGCCAGGTAGAAGCCGGCCGCCCGGCGCAGGTGGGCGTGCCCGCCGGTCTCCGGTGAGCCGGGTGAGCGGTCTGAGTCAGGCTCGCCGGGTGAGCTGGGTGCGTCGGATGAGTCGGGCGCGGCGGGCGCCCAGGGTGCGGCCTGCAGGCCGGCGGTGACGGCGACATCCATCAACTCGTGCCAGGCGGGGTGGTACTCGACCTCGTCGATGCGGTGGCCGGTTCCGTCGTGGGTGCGCAGCCGGGGCGGGTTCTCGTTGGCCAGCCGCGCCGCCTGCTGGATGTGGGCGGAGCCGTAGGTGGTGCCGAGGCCGGCCAGGTCGTCGTCCAGGGCGGCGCCGGCGGCGGCCAGTCCGGCCGACAGCGCGGGGTCGGCGACGGTGACGTCGTAGTCGGCGAGCGGCGGGACCTGGTTGGTCACCCGGTGGGTCGGTGGCATGGCACACCTCCGTTGTTCGCCTCCGACGCTACGTCAGGTGGCGCGGCCGGTGCCCGGGACGGCGTCAGGACGGCCGGCGCGGGTCGATGAAACCCGAGTCGTAGGCGGCGATCACGGCCTGGGTGCGGTCCCTGGCCCCGAGCTTGGCCAGCACGTTCGCCACGTGCGTCTTCACGGTCTGCACGCCGAGCACCAGGGCGCCGGCGATCTCGGCGTTGCTGTGCCCGCGGGCCATCAGGCGCAGCACCTCGGCCTCCCGCTCGGTGAGCCTCGCCGACGCGAGCCGGTCCCCGCCGCCGGACGTGTTGCGGGCGGCCAGCTCGCGCAGGCTCTCGGGGAACAGCAGCGAGGTGCCGGCGGCGACGGTGCGCACCGCTTGGGCGATCTCGGCCGGCCGGGCCCGCTTGAGCAGGAAGCCGCTGGCGCCGGCGCGCAGCGCGTCGTAGACGTAGCCGTCGTTGCCGAAGGTGGTCAGGATCAGCACCCGGGGCGGGTCGGCGGTCGACACCAGGTTCTCGGTCGCGGTGATGCCGTCGATCTCGGGCATCCGCACGTCCATCAGCACCACGTCCGGCCGAAGCCCGCGCACGGCGCCGGGCACCCGGGAGCCGTCGGAGACCTCGCCCAGCACCTCGATGTCCGGCTCCGCGTCCAGGATCGCCCGCAGCCCGGCCCGGACGAGTTCCTCGTCGTCCACCAGCAGCACCCCGATGGCCGGGCCGGTCATCGGCGCTGCCTCGCCGTGGCCGGCGCTGCCGGCGGTGCTGGTGGTGCTGGCGCTGCCGGTGGTGCTGGTGTTGCGCGCGCTGCCGTTGCGGGTGACGCTGCCCCCTCGCCCCGCGGCCGCGGTATGTCGGCTGCCGGGGCGGCCGCGGGGTCCAGCGGCAGCCGGGCCAGCACCTGCCACTGCCCGTCCCGCTCGCCGGCGGTCAGCTCGCCGCCCAGCAGCCGGGCCCGCTCCGCCATGCCGGACAGGCCGCGCCCGCCACCGCGCACGGCCGAAGCCCCGCGCCGCCGCCGGCCGGGCGGCAGCGGGTTGCCGGCCCGCACCGTCACCTGCCGGTCGTCGACCTGCACGCCCACCCGCACCGGCACGTCACCGGCGTGCCGCAGCGCGTTGGTCACCGCCTCCTCCACCACCCGCCGGCACGCCTCACACTCGTCGCCGTTCGGCAG
>JBIQML010000675.1:0-2729 GCA_044463405.1 Nakamurella lactea
GGGGAGCGGAGCGCCGAGCGAGCAATCGGGTACCGCCTCGGAGGTGGCCGCCGACGACATCGAGCCCACGACTCACGCGGTGCCGCTGGTCAACGTGTTCCGGGAGGACGTCGAGCGCCCCGGGCTGACCCGCGACCAGGCGCTGGCGATGGCGCCGGCCGCCGAGCAGGGCCGGTTCCGGGTCCCGCAGATCCTGGAGGAGGAGCAGTGACCGCCGCGTCCACCGCCGGGGGCGAACTGACCCGGATGACGGCGACCGAGTTGGCCGGGGCGATCCACCGCGGAGACGTCAGCGCCGTCGAGGTCACCCAGGCGCACCTGGATCGGATCGCCGCCGTCGACCCTGCCGTGCATGCCTTCCTCTATATAGATGCCGACGGCGCGCTGTCCCAGGCCGCCGCCGTGGACGCCGCCCGATCGGCCGGGACGCCGCCCGCCTCCCCGCTGGCCGGGGTGCCGCTCGCGCTCAAGGACATCGTGGTGCAGGCCGGGGTGCCGGCCACCGCGGGCTCGAAGATCCTGCAGGGCTGGATCCCGCCGTACGACGCCACCGTCACCCGCCGGCTGCGCGAGGCCGGCCTGGTGATCCTGGGCAAGACGAACCTGGACGAGTTCGCGATGGGCTCCTCCACCGAGAACTCCGCGTACGGCCCCACCCGCAACCCGTGGGACCTGGACCGCATCCCCGGCGGCTCGGGCGGCGGGTCGTCGGCGGCGCTGGCGGCGTTCGAGGCGCCGCTGGCCATCGGCACCGACACGGGAGGGTCGATCCGGCAGCCGGCCGCCGTCACCGGCACGGTCGGCGCCAAGCCCACCTACGGCGGGGTCTCCCGGTACGGGGTCATCGCGCTGGCGTCCTCGCTGGACCAGCCCGGGCCGTGCGCCCGCACAGTGCTGGATGCCGCGCTGCTGCACGAGGCCATCGCCGGGCACGATCCGTGCGACTCCACCTCCATCCCGCAGCCGGTTCCCGCGGTGGCCCAGGCGGTGCGGCGCGGGCAGGCCGACGGGATCGCCGGGATGCGCGTGGGCGTGGTGAAGCAACTCGGTGGCGAGGGTTACCAGCAGGGCGTGATGCAGTCCTTCCAGGAGGCGGTGCGAACGCTGCAGGACCTGGGCGCCGAGGTCGTCGAGGTGTCCTGCCCGCACTTCGAATACGGGCTGGCGGCCTACTACCTGATCCTGCCCAGCGAGTGCTCGTCCAACCTGGCCCGTTTCGATGCCATGCGCTACGGGCTGCGGGTCGGTGACGACGGCACCGCCTCGGCCGAGCAGGTGATGACCAAAACCCGCGGCGCGGGCTTCGGTGCGGAGGTCAAGCGCAGGATCATGCTGGGCACCTACGCGCTGTCCGCCGGATACTACGACGCCTACTACGGCTCGGCGCAGAAGGTGCGCACGCTGATCAAGCGGGACTTCGACGCGGCCTTCGCGCAGGCGGACGTGCTGATCTCCCCGTCATCCCCGCTGACCGCGTTCAAGCTGGGGGAGAAGGTGGACGACCCGATGGCCATGTACCTCAACGACCTGGCCACCATTCCCGGATCGCTGGCCGGCATCCCGGCCATGAGCGTCCCGTCGGGTCTGGCGGACGACACCGGGCTGCCGGTGGGGCTGCAGATCATGGCGCCGGCGCTGGGCGAGCAGGCCATGTACCGGGTGGCCGGGGCCTTCGAACAGGCCTGGAACGCCGCCAACGGAGGGCCGCTGCTGGATCGCATCGGTTCCCTCGATACGTCGGGTGCGGGTGCGGCGGGGGGTCGGTGACGATGACGCTGACGGGAACCACGCACATGGACGACCTGCTCGACTACGACGACGCGATCGCGGCCTTCGACCCGGTGCTGGGCCTGGAGGTGCACGTCGAACTGGGCACCGCCACCAAGATGTTCTGCGGCTGCCCGACCACGTTCGGCGCCGAGCCCAACACCCAGGTGTGCCCGGTCTGCCTGGCGCTGCCCGGCGCGATGCCGGCGGTCAACGCCACCGCGGTGGAGTACGCCATCAAGATCGGGCTGGCCCTCAACTGCACCATCGCGTCGTGGTGCCGGTTCGCCCGCAAGAACTACTTTTACCCGGACATGCCCAAGAACTTCCAGACCTCCCAGTACGACGAGCCGATCGCCTTCGACGGCTACCTCGACGTGCAGGTCGGTGGGGAGACGGTGCGGGTGGAGATCGAGCGCGCGCACATGGAGGAGGACACCGGCAAGTCCACCCACATCGGCGGCGCCACCGGCCGGATCCAGGGCGCCGAGTACTCGCTGCTGGACTACAACCGGGCCGGGGTGCCGCTGGTGGAGATCGTCACCAGGCCGGTGACGGGCACCAAGGCATCCGCCCCGGAGGTGGCCCGCGCCTACGTCGCCACGCTGCGGGACCTGCTGCTGTCACTGGGCGTGTCTGACGTGCGGATGGATCAGGGCTCGCTGCGCTGCGACGCCAACCTCTCGCTGACCCCGGCCGGGAATCCGGCGTTCGGCACCCGCACGGAGACCAAGAACGTCAACTCGTTGCGCAGTGTGGAGCGCGCGGTGCGCTATGAGATCTGCCGGCAGGCGGCGGTGCTGTCCTCCGGCGGATCGGTGGTGCAGGAGACCCGGCACTTCGACGAGGGCAGCGGAAGCACCCTGTCCGGCCGCACCAAGGAGACGGCCGAGGACTACCGCTACTTCCCGGAGCCTGACCTGGTCCCGCTGGCACCGTCGGCGGAGTGGGTGGACAGGGTC
>JBIQML010000676.1:0-2728 GCA_044463405.1 Nakamurella lactea
GATGAAATCGCCCAGCGGGGCCTCCTCATCGGTGCCCACCGGCATGTCCAGGCTGACCGGGTCGCGCGCGTGGTCGAGCAGGTCGGAGATCTTCTCGGCGTCGATGCCGGACTCCGCCGCCAGCTCGTCCAGGGTCGCGTCCCTGCCCAGCTGTTGGTGCAGTTCCCTCTTCAGCCGGGACAGCTTGTTCACCTGCTCCACCAGGTGCACGGGCAGCCGGATGGTACGGGCCTGGTCGGCCATGCCGCGGGAGACCGCCTGCCGGATCCACCATGTCGCGTACGTGGAGAACTTGAAACCCTTGGTGTAGTCGAACTTCTCCACCGCGCGAATCAGGCCTAGGTTGCCCTCCTGGATCAGGTCCAGCAGCGGCATGCCCCGGCCGGTGTAGCGCTTGGCCAGCGATACCACCAGTCGCAGGTTTGCGACCAGCAGGTGGTTGCGGGCCCTATTGCCCTCGCGGACGATCGCCTTGAGGTCGGAACGCCGCTGCGGGGACAGCCGCTTGGCGGTCTCCAGCTTGTGCTGGGCGAAGACGCCGGCCTCGATCCGCTTGGCCAGTTCCACTTCCTGCTCGGCGGTGAGCAGCGCGGTGCGCCCGATGCCGTTCAGATATACCCGGACCAGGTCCGCCGACGGCCCCTGCGCATCCAGGTCCTCGACGTCGCGGCTCGCGGCGCGCGCAGCCGCCTGCTCGGTGACCGCCTCGTCCCGTCCTGCGGCGGTGTTCTTCCGCCGCTCCGTCAGTGCTTGGGAGGCTGTCATGTGGTGCTCCCTCCAATCGCAGTCGCCGCCCGGGCGGTGTGCCCTGCGACATCTGTTCAAACGCTGATCGCGTCTGTTTCGTTCCCAGGACGCCCGCAGGAGGGTTCCGGTTGCATGCCTTCGGCGGCCTTCCCCCGACCATCGCCGGGCTTGCCCTGGTGTGATCAACGATCGGCTATGTGTCGGAGTACCCACTGTGCCCATGATGCGAACCGCATATGAGTTCGGGACGATCCCGCCGGTTCGCTGTCAGATCTGCACGATCACCGTGAAGGGACCGTCGTTTGTGCTGGTCACAGCCATGGGCGCGCCGAAGACGCCGGTCTGCACGCGCGCGCCGCGGCGACGCAGCTCCGCCACCAGCTCATCGATCAGCGGCTCGGCCATCTCGCCGGGGGCAGCGTCCGACCAGCTCGGTCGGCGACCCTTGGCGGTCCGGCCGTACAACGTGAATTGGCTCACCACCAGCAGCGGGGCGCCGGTCTCGGCGCACGAGCGTTCCTCGCGCAGGATGCGCAACCCGTGCAGCTTGGCCGCCATCGTCCTGGCGGTGACGGACGTGTCGGAGTGCGTGACTCCGACCAGCACCAGCAAACCCGGCTCGTCGATCGCGCCCGCCACGACACCGTCGACGGTCACGCCCGCCGACAGCACCCGGCTGGCCACCGCCCTCATGGAGTGTCCACCGGGTGTAGCAGCCCGCGGGTGATCGCCGTCCGCACCGCGGGCAGCACCGCCCCGGCGAGCGCCGCCGGGTCCAAGCCGTGCGCCGCCGCCAGCAACTGCACCTGCACGCCGAGCGGGACGGCTCCGCTGCAGCCGCCCAGCAACGCCTGACCCCACTCGTCCAGTTGCACGCTGGCACCCGGCCCGGCCGGTCGGTGCAGCATCCGTAGCACCGTGGTCCAGCCCTGCGCCCCCGGCAGCGACCGTCGCTCGAGCAGGTCGTCGGGCGCCAGCGAGAGTCGCGCGGCCAGCAGGTCGTCGTCGGATCGGCCGGCCAGCCACGCCCGGCGCGCCAGGAACGCCGCGACCTCCGCCCCGGTGAGCTCGTCACCGGCGGCGGTCAACTCGTCGAAGACCACGTCCGGCACGCCGTGTCCGGCCCCAACCGGCCGGCGCAATGTGACGGTGCCCATGCCGATCCCGACCACCTTCTCAGCGGCGAAGTAGTCCAGCCACTCGCTCGCCGCCCGCTCGGCGTCCTCACCCGCGGTCTCGCCGGTGTCGGCCAGCCACAACGAGACGTACTCGGCAGGGTCCGCCACCTCCCGCTGTACCACCCAGCCGTCGCAGCCGGTTCCGGCGATCCAGGATCCGATCCGCTGCCGCCAGTCGGTGCCGGCGTGGATCACCCAGTTGGCCAGCAACTGGGCGGTGCCGCCGGGGTTCAGGTGCTCGGGCACGCCCTCGACCAGCCGGCGGCACAGCTCGTCGCCGGCCATGCCGGAGTCCCGGTACTCGAAGCGCTGCTCGCCGGCCGAGATCACGAACGGCGGGTTGGACACGATCAGGTCGAACCGCTCGCCGGTCACCGGCTCGAACAACGAGCCGCGGCGCAGGTCCCAGCGCTGCCCGTTCAGCCGGGCGGTCGCGGCGGCCAGCGCGAGCGCCCGCGGGTTGGTGTCGGTGGCGGTGACGGAGTCCGCGTGAGTGGCGCAGTGCAGGGCCTGGATGCCGCATCCGGTGCCCAGGTCCAGCACCCGTCCGACGGGCTCCCGGATCACCGCGCGGGCCAGCATCACCGATGCGGCGCCGATGCCCAGCACGTGGTCCGGGCGCACCGGGCCGGGCCGGACGTCCGAGTCCAGGTCGGAGACCACCAGGTAGGAACGCTCGTCGTCGGCGTGCGGCCGGATGTCCAGGCCGGCCCGGATCCCAGGCGGCCCGCCGCCGTCGCCGACGGTGCTGCTGTTGTCCCCGGCGCCGACGTGGCTGCTGGCGGCGGCGTCGCCGTCACGAC
>JBIQML010000677.1:0-2720 GCA_044463405.1 Nakamurella lactea
GGGGCCATCGGGAGGCACCGGCTCGCCGAGGGCCCGGATGCTGCGGCGCACCGAACCGCGCAGCTGTTCCCGGCGAGCGGCCACCGCCTCGGCACCGCTGATCACCTCGACCAGGCCGGCCAGATCCGCGCCGACCTGGCCGTCCGGCGCCCTCCGCCCCTGCCAGAACGCCGTCATCAATCCGTCGATCTCCCGCTCGGCCAGCCGCGCGCCATCGATGCGCTCGTTGACCAGCCGCCTCACCGCGGCGTCCGGCGCCACGGCGGCGTACCGGGCGGGGTAGTGCGAGATCCGGGCGACCAGTCCGAGATCCAGCAGATGCTCCAGATCCCGGCATTCCTCGCCGTACCGACGTTCCGGCCGATCGGCGGAGAGTTCATCGAGAGCCAACCCCGGCTCGGCCAGGATCCGAAGGTAGAGCTTCTCCTGGCGACGACTCAGCCCGATCCCGGACAGCATGACCTACCCCGTGGGTCCGCCCGGAACCGGCCGGCGCTCGGACCGGATCACCGGGACCCTTGCCGATTCTCGTTGTCTCGTTGCGCCCCTGCCCCTGCAGCCTGGCACCGGGGGACCGCACCCGCAAGCCGGTACGGACAGCCCGGGTGGTCGTCGCTGGCCGCCGGTGGCGGGTTTCCGTCGTTGATCGGTTCCCGTCACCCGATCCCTTGACGCGCCCCGCTGCGACAGCGCAACGTGATCATTCGGTTACACCCTGCAATCAGGCGGTGGCGTGGCCGACGCCGGCACCGGCATTCGGGCCGGCCGGCACGGAGAGGAGTCGGCGTGGGCAGGCGCGCACTGAGAATCGGAACCGTCATGATCTCCGGGCTGGCGATCGCTGCGGCCGGGACCAGCACGGCTGCGGCCGTCGCGACGAACCCGGCCGCGGCCGTCGCGACCAACCCGGCCGCCGGGCAGGGCCCCGCGGGCCAGGCCCCGGGAGGCCCGATGATCGTGGTGCTGAACAACGAACACGCCAACCTGAACCTCGGCACGCGGACCCGGCAGCGGATCGCGGCGGCGCACGCCGACCAGGCCCCGGTGGTCGCCAGCATCGAGCAACACGGCGGCACGCAGGTGCGCCGGCTCGTGGCGCCCAACGCCGTGGCGGCGACCATCCCCAGTGCGGAGGCGGCGCGGCTGCTCGCCGATCCCGCGGTCGCCGAGATCGTCCCGGACGTGACGATACGGACAGGCCTGCTCACTCCACCGCGGCAGCAGGCCGCCACCGTGGCACCGACGCAGGTCGGACCACAGGATCAGTCGACCTGCCCGTTCAACCCCGCGGGGCCCTCCCAGCCGCTGCAGGAGGGTGAGGCGAACGCGGACGTGCACGCCTCGACGGGTGACCCGCGCAGCCCGGACATGGCCAACTCGATCGCCACCGGGAAGGGCGTGATCGTCGCCAATTCCGGGGCGAACGCGCTCGCCGGCAACCCGAACTTCCAGCGGCCGGACGGCTCCCACGTGGTGATCGACGCGCCGGACTACACCGCCGACCACGGTGGCGCCGAATCCTACGGTGACGTGTCGTCGATCGCCGCGCAGGGGACGGTGCTCTACCAGTACTCCAAGGCCCTGCCGTACTCGCCGGTTCCGGCCGGGTGCACCTTCTACATCGAGGGTGTCGCACCGGGCGCCTCGATCGTCGACCTGCAGCAGATCGACACGCCGATCCTGCGACTGTCCCAGGTGCTGGCGGACATCGACCGGATGACCACCACCGTGCACGCCGACGTCATCTCCGAATCGTTCGGGACCAGCTCGTTGCCCGGCCGCAGGTTCGGCCGGTTGCTGGCCCAGGCCAACGATGCCGCGGTGGACGCCGGCGTCACGGTCGTCGAGTCCTCCGGTGACAGTGGCGCCTCCGGTACCGTCATCACCGCCGCCGACGATCCCAAGGTGATCGCGACCGGTGCGGTGGACAACTTCCGGCTGGTGGCCATGAACGACGGCTACTCCAGCTACGTCAGCAACAACATGGCCGCGCTGTCCTCGGGCGGCACCGCCCCCACCGGCAAGGTCGTGGATCTGGTCGCGCCGGGATGGTACGGGACCGAGGCGGCGTGCGCGTTGGACAGCGGCGGCTGCCCTGCGACCTACCCGACCGAGACCATGCGTGGCACCAGCGAATCCGCCCCGCTGACGGCCGGTGCCGCCGCCGACGTGATCCAGGCATACCGGGACACCCATCGCGGCGCCAGCCCGACACCGGCGGTGGTCAAGCAGATCCTGACCAGCACCGCGACCGACCTGGACGCGCCGGCCGACCAGCAGGGCGCCGGGCTGCTGAACATCTACCGCGCCGTGCAGGCAGCCCGGCAGATGCCCGGCAGCACCGACCAGCAGGGTCCCGGTGACGCGCCGAGCCTGGTCGCCGCACCGAGCCAACTGGACGTCACGGCGCCCGGCGGGAGCACGGTGTACCGCACGCTGCACGTGTACAACGCCTCCGATGCCGCCACCACCGTCGGGGCCCGCTACCGCGTGCTCGGAAAGCCGAGCCAGATCGGCGATGTCGTCACCGAACCCATCACCGCGCCCCAGCCCGGCACGCCGCTCCCGCCGCAGGGCGCCAGGGCGGCCAAGACGATCCACTTCCGCGTTCCGGCCGGCCTCGATCAGCTCGACGCCGACATGATCTGGCCGGATCCCACCAATTCGAACATCCTGTCCTTCCAGCTGTTCAACCCGCAGGGAGCACTGGCCCAGGAGTC
>JBIQML010000678.1:0-2717 GCA_044463405.1 Nakamurella lactea
CGATGACCAGGGTGATGTCCAGGTCGAGGAACAAGAACGTGACCCGGTTGCCTACGCCCCCGATCCGCATCAATTCGAGCAGGTCGCGATTGCGGCTCTGCAGCACCGATCTCTCGTCGTCACTCAGGTCGTAGCCCTCCAGCGCGGCCTCGGGATCGCTGCGCATCTGGTCCAGGAAGTCGTCGTCGACCAGGACGCGATGCAGGACCTGCTGTACGTGTTGTTGCATGGTTCACCTCGTGGGTCGTGGCCGTCCGCGTCACCGGACGCAGAACGTCCTCTGTTGGCTGCGGCCGAGGTTGTCGGCCAGTCCGGTGGTCAGTCCGGCGCGGGTGGTCAGGGTGACGACGTAGGAGCAGGGCGCGAATCCACCGGTGGCGACCGCCTGGCTCGCGGCATCTCCGCGCGGGTGCAGGGCGTCCGGACCGCCGGCGACCGTGATCGGTGCGCCGAGTGCGGCGCTGGTGATCACCGACTCCCAGATCTGCATCTGTTCGTGATCGGTGGTGTATTCGACATGCAGGCTCGTGGTGATACCGGTGCACGCGGTACCGCCGCCCGTGTGGAACTCGGCGATGTCCAGCAGGTTGACCTCGGACCAGTTGTTGATCCGGATCCTGGAAAGGCTGTTGGTCGAGTCCGGTGGGCTGGTGGGCCCCGCGACCCTGGTCGCCTCGAAGACCAGGCCAACGTCGGTCCCGGTCTTCTGGTCGCCGGCGGCGACCGGGCTTCCCGCGTTGGGCGGCGGCGCGGGTGGCGTCCCGCCCGGTACCACATCCACGCTGTTGAAACCGAGCAGTGTGGTGAACCCGCCGGACACGCTGGCGGGATCCACGGTGATCCAGCCGTCACTGTCCGGGGCGATCACATGGACCGGAGGTGGCACCCACGGATCTCCGGGTGCCGGGGGCGGCGGATCGGGCACCGCTGCGCCCTCGATGCTGATGCTCTGGAAGGTCAGAACCTGCGCGGCCTGGGCGATCCCCCCGGAGTTGACCGGCCAGGGGGTGCGCCGGGTTCCGGCATCGACCGCACAGATCCGGCTGCCGGTCAGCGGCTGGCCGGTGCCGGCCAGCAGGAAGCGGTACCGCATGGCGGTGCCATCGATCGGCGACGTCACCGGGCAGAAGCCGCGCAGTTCCAGGCAACCGCTGAAGGCGAATCCTGGACCGCCATGGAAGCTGAGTCCGGCGAAGGCAAGCCCTTTGTTGGTGAGGCCGGTGCCGGGGTCGATGTCGGCATAGATGTCAAAGTGACCGATCTGGGTGAACCAGGGTTGCAGGACCGGTGGGCAGACACGTCGGCACAGCAGCCCGCAGTGCAGGCCACAGATCCAGTGGCACAACTGCACGGCGAACCTGTCCAGTTCGAGCTTGCCGACCGCGTCGGCGAATCCGTCCTGGTCCTCGGTCAGCAACGGTGTCGCCAGGCGTTCCAGACCATTCACGTTCTCGGCGAGCCGCCCGGTGGCCACCGCGAATTCGTATGCCTCCCGCAGGTCCGCGCGCTCGACGGGGAATCGTCGGATGACGGGAAGGCACATGCGCACGCACCGCCAGCTGCACAGCAGCTCGCACACCAGATGGCACTGGTCGATCAGGCGCGCGCCCGCCAGGGCGGCGCGCACCGATTCCGCGCGTCCGGACCGAGCGGCCGCTGCGGCCTCGTCGAAGGCGGACTTGTGCTCCAACAGCACGCGAAGCGCGTTCCCTGCGGTCGCCAGTTCGGCGTCCAATGGCGTCAAAGTCACCCCGGGCGGACCGCAGACCACCCGGCATAGCAGCCGGGTCCGCACTGCGCACACCCACCGGCACAGCAGGTGTGCCAGCGGGGCGGCGTCGATATCCTTCACCAGCGACTGGAAACGTTCCGGGTCGCGGTCGGTCACCGCGTCGGCCAACCGCTCCAGCAGATCCTCGTCGTCGGTGATCCGCACGGCGAGCTCGGCGAACCGTCGCAGATCGGGCTCGGTTCGCACGCCTGGCGGTCCGGCGAGTTCCAGGCACAGCAGGACACACTCCTTGCTGCGGATCCACTCGCACACCAGCCGGCATCGGTCGAGGACCTTCAGCTCGGTGAGCAGCCGCTGGAACGAGTCCCGGTCTGCGGCGCGGAACGCATCCACGGCGGCTCGGAAGGTGTCCTCGTCCCGGGCGATCGCGCCGATGGCGGTGGCGGTGCTGACCAGATCGTCGCGAAATGTCTCGTCAACGGCCATGATCATTCCTCGTTCCACGAACACGCCGGTGGATAGCGTTGTATGGGCTCGTCCGGGAATCCGGCGACCGGATCGTCGTCGTATCCCGTTGCTGACAGATCGAATGCCGATTCGAGATGTGGGCGAGGTGCGTGCTCGCATGTGTAGCTGACCACCCGAGCCGCGGTGGCGGAAAGCGGCAACGTGCGCTGACGTGTTCCCCCGCCGCGAAAACCGCGCCCGGCGTCGGATCCGGTCGGCGGACCGGTACGTCAGCGAGTCGGTCGGCCGGCGCCCACGTCGTTCAGCCACCCGAGCTTGCCCGCGAGCGCCCTGGCGCATCGCCGCAGCGCGACCACAGGCCACGAGTCGTTGTCGGCGCGCCAGATCAGCGACCACGGATACCGGGTCTCCGGGTCCAACGGTCGCCAGACGACACCCGGCAGCAGCAGGTCGCAGGAGCGGGGTACCGGCGTCAGGCAGCGCTGCTGGGTGACCAGGTAGGCGGCCGCGCGGGCGC
>JBIQML010000679.1:0-2704 GCA_044463405.1 Nakamurella lactea
GGTGCGCGCCAGTGGCCGCTTCACCCCGCACCTGATCGACCGGCTCACCGCGGCACGCGACCTGTGCCGGCAGACCCGGCCCGGAGATCGTCTGAAGGTGACCTCGACCCGGGTCCGGGCCACGGTACTGGGGCTGTCGGCCGAGGTGCAGATGCACCGGCGGGCCACCCGGGCGCGCCCAGAACTCGCGCTGGATGCGGCCCTGAGCGAGGTGATGAGCGCGGCCGCCGAGCACGACGCCGGGTTGGTGCTGACCCTGGATGAGACGCACCTGGCCTCCCGGGATGAGCTCGCTGAGCTGGCCGCCACCCTGCAGCAGCACGTCCCGGACGGCTGGCCGCTGGCCGTCGTGATGGCCGGCCTGCCGGGCCTGCGGGAGCCGGGACGAGCGGTCACGTATCTGGAACGCGCCGAGTGGCACACCTTGGGGCTGCTCGATCAGGCGGCGACCATCGAGGCGCTGACCGGTCCCGCGGCGACGGCCCGCAGGCCGATGACCGCGCCCGCCGCCTCGACGCTGGCCGCAGCGTCCGGCGGCTACCCGTACGCCATCCAGGTCCTCGGGCACCATGCCTGGCGTGCCTCGCACGGCTCCGAATCGATCACGATCGCGCATGCCCGGGCTGCGCTGCCGGCAGCGCAGCGGGACCTGGCAGCAGGGCTGTATGCCTCCCGATGGGCGGACGCGTCCGATCGAGAGCGCGAGTACCTGGAGGCTGTCGCGGAGCTGGTCGCGCACGAGAAGGCCGTCACCGGCGGCGATGTCGCACGACACCTGAGCAAGCGCCCCAGCGAGGTGTCCTACCTGCGCGACCGGCTGCTCAAGAAGGGCACGCTCTACGCCCAGGGACGAGAACTCCGGTTTCCCACCCCCGGAATGGCCGACTGGATCAAAGCAGGGGCCGTGGCCGGCCCACCGTCGCGCGACGACGGCGCCTGACCTACGGACCAGCCCGGCAATCGGACCCGCGCCCGGAATGCTCTATACGCACGAAACGCGGTTCCCGTGGGAACGTCGATGGACACTCGACCGCGCGCCGTGTTCGCCAGCCAGCCCGTGCGGACTCGACGCTCGGGACACCGACCGGAACTCTAACGATCTCTAACGGCATTCGGTTCGTCGTGCGGGTGACCAACGCCGGGCAGCGGATCGGTGCGATGATCGCTGCCATGGAGCGATTCGACGGGCGAGTGGCACTGGTGGTGGGCGCCGGGCACGGCATCGGCCGGGCGGTGGCCAAGCGGCTGGCTCGCGAGGGCGCGTCGGTCACGGTGGCCGACCTGGACGCGGCGGCCGCCGACGAACTCGCGCAGGCGCTGGCGGAGGCCGGTCACCGATCGCTCGGCGTCGAGTGCGACATCACCAGCGGTGACGGGCCGGCCGCGGCGGTGCAGGCCGCGGTCGGGCAGTTCGGCCGGCTCGACGTCCTGGTGGTCGCGGCCGGTGCCGACGTGCCGCACGGGGAGTTCGCCGAGATCGGTGACGACGTGTGGCAGACCATGATCGAGGTCAACCTGTTCGGGATTGCGCGCTGCATCCGGGCGGCGCTGCCGCACCTGCTGCAGGCACCATCCGGCGGCGCGGTGGTGACGATCGGTTCCGTGAACGGCATGACCTCGTTCGGCAGCGAGCCGTACTCCGCGGCCAAGGCCGGATTGCAGAACCTGACGATGAACCTGTCCACCCGGTACGGCCCGCGTGGGGTGCGGTTCAACCTGATCGCGCCGGGGACGGTGCGCACCCGGGTGTGGGACGACCAGCCCGGCGCGCTGGACCGACTGACCGCCGCCTACCCGCTGGGTCGCGTCGGCGAACCGGCCGACATCGCCGCGGCGGCGGCGTTCCTGGCCTCCGACGACGCCGCGTGGATCTCCGGTGTGACGCTTCCCGTCGACGGCGGCCTGCTGGCGGCCGGCCCGCTGGGCCACCTGCTCGGAAGCTAGGCCGGTCGGGGCGCGCCGGCCCGACCACCTTGTGAGTCTGGGGTGGCGCCATACCGCCACCCCAGACTCACAAGACGACGATCGGGTGGCGCGCCGTCAGCCGTCGACCCCGAGGGTGGACAGAGTCAGCTCGCGCACGCGAGCGGCGTCGGCCTGGCCGCGGGTCGCCTTCATCACCGCGCCCACGATCGCACCGACCGCCTGCACCTTGCCGGAACGGATCTTGTCGGCCACATCCGGCGCGGCGGCCAGCGCCTCGTCCACCGCAGCCTGCAGCGCGGAGTCGTCCGAGACCACGGCCAACCCCCTGGCGGTGACGACGTCATCCGGCTCACCCTCGCCCGCCAGCACGCCGTCCACCACCTGCCGGGCCAGCTTGGTGGTCAGCGACCCCTCGGCCACCAGGGCGATCACCCGTGCCACCTGCGCCGGACTGATCGGCAACTCGGACAGCGCGACCCCCCGGGTGTTGGCCTGCTGGCCCAGGTACGCCACCCACCAGGAGCGCGCGTCACCGGCCCGGGCCCCCGCGTCCACCGTCGCCGCCACCAGCTCGGCGCCCTCGGCGGCCACCAGGTCGCGCATCTCCAGGTCGGTGAAGCCCCACTCGGCCTGCAGCCGCTCCCGGCGCACCCACGGCAGCTCCGGCAGGGACGCCCGGATCCGCTCCACCCACTCCGCCGACGGTGCCAGCGGGACCAGGTCGGGCTCCGGGAAGTAGCGGTAGTCCTCGGCCGTCTCCTTGGTGCGGCCGGACAGG
>JBIQML010000680.1:0-2694 GCA_044463405.1 Nakamurella lactea
CGGCGCCGCCGGGTATACGGGGTTTCCGCCGGTGTTGTAACCGGGCACCTGCTGGCCCTGTTCGTACCCGGGCTGCGGGGCCGACTGCCCGTAGGCGGGCTGCTGCTGACCGTAGCCCTGTTGCTGCTGGCCGTACTGCTCGTAACCGCCCGGTGCCGCGGGCTGCTCGGGCGTCGGCGTGCTCGGTGGCTGGTACCCGGGCCACTGCTGCTGGCCGGGCTCGCCGGACTGGTCCGGACCCGGTGCCCCCTGGCCGTACGGCGTGCTCATCGCGTGCCTCCTACATCTGGCTACGGCTCCCCTGCCGCACCGTCATGTGATCCAACCACGGCGCACGGCCGCAACCGACACGACCCGCTCGCAGGAACGTTACGCAGTACAGGGCCCTTTTGTCAGGCATTCGCCCATGCCGGTTGGTGCCTTCGACCGCGCCGGCGGACCGGTGTTCACCCCGTCCCGATCGCGACGACGCCGCGGCGCAGCGCCGCCACCGCCGCACCGGCCTGCGGCGCCCACTCGTGCGGCGCCGCCGCGCGCACCTGGTCCAGCAGGTCGATCACCTGCCGGCACCAGCGCACGAAGTCCCCGGCGGACAGTTCCACACCGCCGACGTCGGCCGCCGCCAGCGCCTCGGCCAGGGTGCCGGCCCGGGCCCAGGTGGCCACCGCGGCGGCGAACCCGGCGTCCGGGGACCGGGTGGGCGGCAGGCCGTGCCGTCGCTCGTCGCTCACCAGGCGCGCCCAGGTGTCCTGGATCTGCGCGACCGCCTCGCCGAGCCGGCCGGCCAGCGGGCGACGGCCCCCCGGGTTCTCCCGGCGCGCCTCGAACACCAGGGCGGACACCGCACCGGCCAGGTCGGCGGCCGGCAGGTCCGCCCATTGCCCGTCGCGCAGGCACTCGGCGGCCAGCAGGTCGCTCTCCGACCAGATCCGGCGCAGCATCCGCCCCGGCTCGGTGACGCGATCCCCCTCGCAGTAGCCGCGCTCCTCCAGCAACCGCAGGATCCGTTCCAGCTGGACGCCCAGCGAGCCGCGCGCCGACTCCATCCGGGCCGTCAGCGCGGCGGTCTGCGCCCGGAGCTGGCGCAGCCGCCGGCCCTGTGCGATGTGCGCGGATCGGTCTGGGCAGCCGTGCACCGGATGCGCCCGCACCGCGCGGCGCAGTGTCGCCAGGTCCGCCTCCTCCGGTGTCGCATCGGCGCCGGCGCGGCGGGATTCCCTGGACGGGGGCCCGATGCCGGAGGAGGCCAGCGCGGAGGCCAGGTCGCGGCGCACCTTGGGCACCCGGTGCTCGGTGACCTTGGCCAGCTTGAGCCTCCCCAGCACCGGCACTCTGCCCCGGAAGTCCGCCACCGACAGCCGCCCGGCCCAGCGACCCTCGGTGGCCACCAGCGGGCGGGCCACCCCGCTCGAGTCGATCCCCGGGTCCAGCACGACGGCCAGCCCGGACCGGCGCCCCGCGGGGATGTGGATGACATCGCCGCGCCGCAGCCGGGTCAGATCCTCGGCGGCCGCTCGCCGGCGACGGGCCGTGCCGGCGGTGGCGGCGGACTTCTCGGCGGCGGACAGCCGCTCCTGCAGATCCAGGTACTCCTCGACGTCACCGTGCTCGCAGGCCACCGACTCGGCCAGGTCGGCGACGGCGCGCTCGTTCCGGGCGGCCTGGCGGGCCAGGCCCACCACGCCGCGGTCGGTCTGGAACTGCGCGAAGGACTGTTCCAGCAGCGTGCGCGCCGCGGCCCGGCCCATCCGCGCGACCAGGTTGATGGCCATGTTGTAACTGGGGGCGAAGGAGCTGCGCAGCGGGTAGGTGCGGGTGGAGGCCAGACCCGCGACGGTGCGCGGGTCCATGCCCGGCGACCAGATCACCACCGCGTGGCCCTCGATGTCGATGCCGCGGCGCCCGGCCCGGCCGGTGAGCTGGGTGTACTCGCCGGGAGTCAGGTCGGCGTGGCTCTCGCCGTTGAACTTGACCAGCCTCTCCAGCACCACGGTGCGGGCCGGCATGTTGATGCCCAGCGCCAGGGTCTCGGTGGCGAACACGGCCTTGACCAGGCCGGTGACGAACAGCTCCTCCACGGTCTCCTTGAAGGCGGGCAGCAGCCCCGCGTGGTGTGCTGCGACGCCGCGCTCCAGCGCGTCGCGCCACTCCCAGTAGCCGAGCACCGACAGGTCGGCCTTGCTCATGGTGGCGACCAGCTCGGCGGTGTGCCGCTCGACGACCGCCCGGATCTGCGCCCGTTCGGCGTCGGTGGCCAGCCGTAGCCCGGCGCGCACGCACTGCCCGACGGCGGCGTCGCACCCGACCCGGGAGAACACGAACATGATCGCGGGCAGCAGCCCGGCACCGTCCAGCCGCTCGATCACGTCCACCCGGGGCGGGGGCCGCCAGCGCGGCCCACGGGAGTACCTGGTGCGCCCCGAGCGTGCGGAGAACCGCTCCGCCGTCGCCTCGGCGTCCCGCACGGCGCGGATCAGCGTGGGATCGATCCGCATGGGATGGGCGCCGACAGGGCCAGGGGGTCCGTCCCCGTCACCGCGGTGGCGCCGGTCTCCGTCACCGCCGTGGCCACCGTCCCCGTCACCGCGGTGGCGCCGGTCTCCGTCACCGCCGTGGCCGCCGTCCCCGTCACCGCCGCTGGCGTACAGGTCGTACAGCCGGCGGCCGACCATCATGTGCTGCCACAGCGGTACC
>JBIQML010000681.1:0-2692 GCA_044463405.1 Nakamurella lactea
CAAGGCGGCCGCCGCGTTCTACGCCGACCGGCTGGGCGGTGACGAGGCGGCCCCGGCCCGCGCCTACCTGACCGAGCGCGGGTTCGACGCCGACGCCGCGGTGCAGTTCGGCTGCGGCTTCGCCCCGTCCGGCTGGGACTCGCTGGTCAAACACCTGCTGGGAAAGGGCTTCTCGGTCGAGGAGATGATCGCCGCCGGGGTGGCCAAGCGGGGTCAGCGGGGGCCGATCGACGCCTTCCACCGCCGCCTGCTCTGGTCGATCCGGGACGCCGCCGGCGACGTGGTCGGCTTCGGCGCGCGGCGGCTGTTCGACGACGACCGGATCGAGGCCAAGTACGTCAACACCTCCGGCGAGGGCCGGCTCTACCGCAAGTCGCAGGTGCTGTACGGCCTCAACCTGGCCAAGCGGGATATCGTGCGGCAGCGCCAGGTCGTGGTGGTGGAGGGCTACACCGACGTGATGGCGATGCACCTGGCGGGCGTCACCACCGCGGTGGCGGCCTGCGGGACGGCGTTCGGCGAGGGGCACATCGAGGTGCTGCGGCGCTATCTGATGGACTCCGAACTGATCCGCGGCGAGGTGATCTACGTCTTCGACGGTGACGCCGCCGGCCAGAAGGCCGCGCTCAAGGCCTTCGACTCCGACCAGAAGTTCGCCGCGAACACCTTCGTGGCCATCGCGCCCGGCGGCATGGACCCGTGCGAGCTGCGGCAGGACCGCGGCGACGCCGCGCTGCGCGATCTGGTGCGGTCGCGCACCCCGCTGTTCCGGTTCGCGATCACCAACACCCTGGACTCGTTCGACCTGGAAACCGTGGAGGGCCGTACCGCGGCGCTGACCGCCGCCGCGCCGATGGTGGCGCGGATCAAGGACGAGACCGCCCGGGACGGCTACGTGCGGGAGCTGGCCGATCGGGTCGGTGTGGACCCGTCCCGGGTGGCCGTCCGGGTGCGGGAGGAGCGGCGCGCGCTCGGACGCCCGGCCCGACGCGGGGCACAGCGACCCCACGCGGATGTCCGCCCGTCGTCCCCGTCACCGCCCGATGGGCGCGAGGCGCGGAACCGGACCGGGCCGGCAGGCGGATCGGACGGCGGCATCGTTCGGTCCCGGCGCGGCGGTGACGAGGGCGACCGGACGGCCGGAGGCGACACCGGCCACTCGGCGGACGCGGGCGGTGACGAGCGCAACGGCGATGGCCGGATCGGCGACGGCTCGGCGAACCAGCGCCCCTACCGGCGGCCCAATCCGGGCGATCCCGCCACCGTGGTGGAGCGCGAGACCCTCAAGCTGGTACTGCAATTCCCAGGGCTGGTCGCGCCCGCCTACCCGCAGGTACAGGGCGAGGCGTTCACCGATCCGGCCTACGCCGCGCTGCACACCGCCGTCACGGCCGCCGGCGGTCCGGCGGCGGGATCGGGCGCGACCTGGGTGGCGTTGGTGTCCGACAACCTGCCGGCCGGCCCGCTGCGATCGCTGGTCACCGAACTGGCGGTGGAGCCGTTGCGTCATCGCTCCGAGGAGCCGGAACCTCGTTATGCGGGCGCGATCCTGGCCAGGATGGCCGAGCGTGTCGCGGTGGCCCAGGAGCGGGATCTGGCCTCCGCGCTGCGCCGGGCCGAGGCCGCCGGCGACCGGGAGCGCGCCGCCGCGCTGAACGCCGACCTGAACCGGGTGATGGCCTACCGGCGTGCGCTGTCCGACCGGGCCCGCGGGGCGGAATGATCATGCGCTGGTTGCGCCGATCCGAACCGGCACCCCCGGCCCTGGTGGCCGCGCTCGACCGGGACGAGCAGGTGATGGGCCTGACCCCCACCGAGGACGGAATGACGTTGGCGGCCAGCAGGTTCGGCCTGTGGCTGGTCGACGGCGACCGGGCCGAACGGTGGGACTGGCACCTGATCTCCAAGGCTCGCCTCGCGGACGGCGTGCTGGGCCTGACGCTGGCCGACGAGGTGGATCGCTGGGAGGACGGCACCGTCGTGCTGGTCGACCGGCCGGAGGTGCAGATCCGGCCGGAACGGTTGACCAGGCTGACAGACACGGTGCACCACCGGGTGCGGCGCTCGGTGGCGGCGAGCCGGCATTTGCCCTGGCCCGGCGCCGGCTGCTGGATGGTGTTGCGCAGGATCGCCGGGCGGGACGGCCTCGCGGTGCAACTGCGGCTGGATGCCGGGGCCGACGCGTCGGCCGATGGGTTCGCGGCGGCGGTCGGCCTGGTCGTGGACGAGTTGTGGCCGGAGGGTGCGGCGCGGATCGGGCCCCCCGGACCGGAGTGATCGCCTCGTGCGATGGTCGACGGCGTGGGGCGATCTCCGAGAGACCGTGGGTGACGCCACGACGACACCATTGATGTCACCGAGTTGACGTCATCGAGTACGATGTGGCCCGTGAGCGAGCAACCCAGCACCCCTGACCCCGCGCGGCTACGCGCGTCCGACGCCGACCGGGAACGCGTGGCGCGGGTCCTGCACGAGGCGATGGGGGAGGGCAGGCTCACCGTCACCGAGGTCGACGAGCGGCTGCGGGAGGTCTACGCCGCCAAGACCCTCGGGGACCTGCAGCCGATCACCCGGGACCTGCCCGGGCACGAGCTCGCGGTGCCGCCGCCCACGATGCCCGCCCCGATGGCGCCGGCGGTCCCCGCGGACTCCCGCATCGGTGGCACCCCCGCGTCGTCGGTCGCGGTCGCCG
>JBIQML010000682.1:0-2688 GCA_044463405.1 Nakamurella lactea
CCGCATCACCTCGCCGTCGCTGCGGCCCTTCGGGTCGAAGTCCGATCCGCCCTTGCCGCCGCCGATCGGCATGCCGGTCAGGGCGTTCTTCAGCGTCTGCTCGAAGCCCAGGAACTTGATGATGCCCAGGTACACGGACGGGTGGAACCGCAAGCCGCCCTTGTAGGGGCCGAGCGCCGAGTTGAACTCCACCCGGAAGGCACGGTTGATCTGCACGCGTCCGGCGTCGTCGACCCACGGCACCCGGAAGATGATCTGCCGCTCCGGCTCGCACAGCCGCTCCAGGATGGCGCGCTCGGAATACTGCGGATGGCGCGTCACGACCGGGTTCAACGACTCCAGCACCTCGCGAACGGCCTGATGGAACTCGACCTCACCACCGTTGCGGGCCAGCACGGTGTCGTAGGCCGATTGCAGGGACGGATGCAGCGGAGCGGGGGAGGCGGTCACCCGCGAAGTCTAGCCACCGCCGACCGACCACCCAGCGCCTCGCTGGCCGCCGGGGACCGTCTCAGCATCTGGGATCATGATTCTGCCGTGAAGGGCGGATGCCTCGACGGAATGTCCGGCATGGGGCCGTGCTGCCGGAAATCGTCCGGCGCGATCCCGTCCCATGTGGTGAGACGCACAGCCGCCCGCCGGCCGGTGGGACCGCCGGCCACCCGGCCGGGTGGCGCCGGGCCGGCGGCAGCCCGGTGCGCCCCGGCGCGGGCAATTGGATCGGTTCGTGGCCGGACGGATCCCTATCCTGGACCGGTCATGACGGGGAGCACAGGGTCGGCCGGGCAGCGGGCGCCGGCACGGACCGAGCGGGAGGACGCGGCGTCCGGCCACGCGGCGCTGCGGGCCCGGCTGCCGGAGCTGTCCCTGGCCGACGAGCGCAGGCTCGGCCGACGGCTGGCCAAGGCCCGCGGCCTGTCCGGATCGGCGCGTGGCCGGGAGCTGCAGCGGCTGGGCGAGCAGATCGCCGCCGCGGAGCGCCGGATCGCCGCCCGCCGCGCCTCCACACCGTCGATCATGTTCCCGCCGGAGCTGCCGGTCAGCGCCCGGGTGGACGACCTGGCCGCCGCGATCCGCGAGCATCAGGTCGTGGTGGTGGCCGGCGAGACCGGCTCGGGCAAGTCCACCCAGTTGCCCAAGATCTGCCTGCGGCTGGGCCGCGGGGTGCGCGGGCTGATCGGACACACCCAGCCGCGGCGGATCGCCGCGCGGGCGCTGGCCGAGCGGATCGCGGAGGAAACCGGCACCCGGCTGGGCGGCGCGATCGGCTACACCATCCGGTTCGGCGATCACACCGGCCCGGACACCCTGGTCAAGCTGATGACCGACGGCATCCTGCTGGCCGAGGTCGCCCGAGACCCGGATCTGCTGCGCTACGACACGATCATCGTGGACGAGGCGCACGAGCGGAGCCTGAACATCGACTTCCTGCTGGGCTACCTGGCCCGGCTGCTGCCGCGGCGGCCCGACCTGAAGGTGATCATCACCTCGGCGACCATCGATCCGGAGAAGTTCTCCCGGCACTTCGGCGGCGCACCGGTGGTGGAGGTCTCCGGCCGGACCTATCCGGTGCAGATCCGATACCGGCCGTACGGCCCGGACGGCCTCGATGACCCCGACGACTCCGACGACCCCGACGGCGCTGGCGGCACGGCTGACGCTGGTGGCGCTGGCGGACCCGGCGGTGACGACATCGACCAGCCGACCGCGATCGCGCGGGCCGTCGACGAGCTGACCGCCGAGGGCGACGGTGACGGTGACATCCTGATCTTCCTGTCGGGGGAGCGGGAGATCACCGACACCGCCGAGGCGCTGCGCGGTCACCTGGCCGGCCGGCCCGGGATCGCCGGGCGCACGGAGGTGCTGCCGCTGTACGGCCGGCTGTCCATGGCCGACCAGCACCGGATCTTCACGGCGCATACCGGGCGGCGGATCGTGCTGTCCACCAACGTCGCCGAGACGTCGCTGACGGTGCCGGGCATCCGGTACGTGATCGACCCCGGCACCGCACGGATCTCCCGCTACTCGACGCGCACCAAGGTGCAGCGGCTGCCCATCGAACGCATCTCCCGGGCGTCGGCCGGGCAGCGCGCCGGGCGCTGCGGGCGGGTGGCGGACGGGATCTGCATCCGGCTCTACTCCGAGCGGGACTTCGACGCCCGGCCGAAGTTCACCGATCCGGAGATCGCGCGCACGTCGCTGGCCGCGGTGATCCTGCAGATGGCCGCGCTGGGCCTGGGGGACATCGCGACGTTCCCGTTCCTGGATCCGCCGGACGGCAAGCAGATCAACGACGGCATCACGGTTCTCACCGAGCTGGGAGCACTGGAACGCGCTGGCGGCAGGAGCGGCCCGGTCCGGCTCACGCCGATCGGCCGGTCGCTGGCCGCCCTGCCGGTGGACCCCCGGCTGGCGCGCATCATCGTGGAGGGCGATCGGCGCGGGTGCCTGGCCGAGATCCTGATCATCGTCGCGGCGCTGGCCATCCGGGACGTGCGCGAGTACCCGCTGGAGGAGCGCGACAAGGCGGTGGCCGCACACGCCCGCTTCGTCGACCCGACCTCGGACTTCCTGGCCCTGGTGAACCTGTGGACCTACCTGCGGGATCAGGCGGAGGCGCGCTCCGGGAACGCGTTCCGCCGCATGTGCAAGGCCGAGTACCTGCACTACCTGCGCATCCGGGAGTGG
>JBIQML010000683.1:0-2686 GCA_044463405.1 Nakamurella lactea
GGCGGCCCGGATGGGCGTGCCACTGGTCGATGCGGATGGCATGGGCCGGGCGTTTCCCGAAGTGCAGATGGTCTCGCTGTACGTTGCCGGAGTCCCCTACAACTACATCGTCATGTCCGACGTGATCGGCAACGTGTCGGTACTGCGGCCGCTGGACGGGCTGTGGGCGGAGCGGCAGGCCAGGGCGCTGGCCGTGGCCAGCGGATCGCACTCGCTGATGGCGGATTACATCATCAACGCATCACAGGCCCGCGGTGCGGTCATCGAGGGTAGCGTCAGCCATGCGCTGGGTATCGGGCGGGCTATGCGCCTGTCCAGCGATCCGGTCGGTGCCCTGCAGCAGGAACTGGGCGCACACAAGCTCATCGAGGGCAAGATCGTCGACATCGAGCGACGTACCGGCGGCGGTTTCGTCCGCGGCTCGGTGATCGTGGACGGCGTCGGCGCGAACCGCGGCGAGCTGCTGCGCATCGAGGTGCAGAACGAGAACCTCATCGCGCTGCGCGACGGCGTGGTGCTGGCCAGCGTCCCTGACCTGATCACCGTGGTGGACACCGCGACCGGCGTGGCGATCTCCACCGAGAGCCTGCGCTATGGACAGCGCGCCACCGTGCTGGCCTGGCCGTGCGACCCGCTGTGGCGCACCGCGCGCGGCCTGGAGATCGCCGGACCACGCGCTTTCGGCTACGACATCGAATACCGCCCCATCGAGGAGCTTCGCAGTGCCACCGTCTGATTCGGCAGCGTCCGCACCCAACGGCTCGCACCCCAAGGACCTACGGGTGGGGATCGACGTCGGCGGAACCAACACCGACGCCGTGGTGATGGACGCCGGCAACACGGTGCTGGCGTGGACCAAGCAGGCCACCACCGGCGATGTCACCGGCGGCATGAACGCCGCCCTGGTCGCGGTGCTGGACCAGATCCCTGGTCAGCACCAGCGAATCGGCCGGGTCATGTTGGGTACCACGCACGCGACCAACGCGATCCTGGAACGACGCAATCTGGGTCGTGTCGCGGTGATCCGGATCGGCGCGCCGGCCACCACAGCGGTGCCGCCGCTGGAGGACTGGCCGGAGGATCTGAAGGCCACCATCGGGACCGGCCAGATCATGGTGCGTGGCGGTCACTTCATCGACGGCTACCCCATCGCTCCGCTGGACCGCGACGAGGTTCGGCGCTTCCTCGGCAAGATGGCCGGGAAGGCGGACGCGGTCGCGGTGACGGGGGTATTCAGCCCCGCGTTCCCGGAGCAGGAGCGCGAGATCGCGGACCTGGTGGCCACCGAGCTCGGCCCCGAGGTGGCCGTCTCGATGAGCCACGAGATCGGCTCGCTCGGACTGGTGGAGCGCGAGAACGCCACGGTGCTCAACGCCGCGCTGTACCGGGTGGCCGGCGAGGTCACAGGTGCTCTGGCGTCGGTGCTGCGTGATCGTGGCCTGGCAGCCACGCCATTTTTCGCACAGAACGACGGCACGCTGATGGCGCTGGAGTATGCCGCACGATACCCGGTGCTGACCATCGGCTCCGGCCCGGCCAACTCGATCCGTGGCGCCGCGTTCCTGTCCGGCGTACAGGACGCGATCGTCGCCGACGTCGGCGGCACCTCCACCGACTTCGGCGTGCTGACTGGCGGTTTCCCTCGCGAGTCGGCCGCAGCAGTGGAGATCGGCGGGGTACGGACCAACTTCCGGATGCCCGACATCCTGAGCCTGGCCATCGGCGGAGGCACGAAGCTACGTGGCCGCCCCGCCGACCCGACGGTCGGTCCGGATTCGGTCGGCTACCAGGTCACCCACGAGGCCCTGGTGTTCGGCGGATCGACCGCCACCCTCACCGACGCCGCCGTGCTGACCGAACGCGCGTCGTTGGGCACCACGTCACCGCAGTGGGACGACGAGAAGCGCGCCCTACTCACCGCGGCGCTCGGCGTGGTCGACGAACGGATCGTCGATGCCGCCGACCGGGTGTCGATGGGCAAGGCGGACCGGCCATTGGTCGCGGTCGGCGGGGGCCAGTTCCTGATCCCGGACGACATCCCCGGGGTGACCGAGGTGCTGCGTCCGGACCACGGCGCGGTGGCCAACGCGGTGGGCGCGGTGATCGCGCTGGCCAGTGGCCGCTGGGACGCCATCATTCCGGTCGGCGACGGCCGCCTGGCGGCGATCGAGGCTGCCTGCCAGACGGCCATCGCCCGGGCCGTCGAAGCGGGCGCCGAGCCGGACAAGGTAGAAATCGTGGAACGCACCGAGATCCCGCTGTCCTACCTGACCGAACCGTCCGTCCGCATCCACGTGAAGGCCGCCGGGCCATTGGGTTACCTGTGAGTGCGTGCGGCGGCACCAACACGTCCGGGACGATCCCGGCGCGGGCGAGACACCGAGGAGAACAATGATGCGCAAGATGATCGCGGCGGCCGCTGCCGTGGTGTTGGCGGCCACCCTCGCGGCCTGTGGCGGCGGCCGGGTTCGTGGATCGGAGTCCGATCAGCCGGCGGCCAGCAGCACGTCGGCCGGCAGCGGCAGCTCGGGGACGTCCGAGCCGGCGAGCACGGCTGGTTCGGGCACCGCATCGTCGGGCACCTCCGGCACCGGGTCGGAACAACCGACCGGGACATTCGTCTACTCGTATCACCTGAACGTCGTCACCGACTGGGATCCCGCCACCTCGTACTCCAACGAGATCA
>JBIQML010000684.1:0-2682 GCA_044463405.1 Nakamurella lactea
GGCCGATGCCGGCACGATCGAGATCGACGGGCGGCCGGCCGAGATCGCCGACGCGGGCAGGTTCCCGGCCGACGTCCGGTCCCAGGTGATCGACGTGCTGCAGGCGCTGTGGCAGGTCTTCACCGCCGAGGACGCCACCCTGGTGGAGGTCAACCCGCTGGTCAAGGATCCGGACGGCAAGGTGCTGGCGCTGGACGGCAAGGTCACCCTGGACGACAACGCCGCGTTCCGGCACCCCGGCCACGCGGACCTGGCGGACGTCGAAGCTGAGAATCAACTCGAAGTGCGCGCCAAGGAGAAGCACCTGAACTACGTCAAGCTGGACGGCCAGGTCGGCATCATCGGCAACGGCGCCGGCCTGGTGATGTCCACCCTGGACGTGGTGGCCTACGCCGGGGAGAGGCACGGCGGCGTCAAGCCGGCCAACTTCCTGGACATCGGCGGCGGCGCGAGCGCGGAGGTGATGGCCAACGGGCTGGACATCATCCTGTCCGACCCGGACGTGAAGTCCGTCTTCGTCAACGTGTTCGGCGGCATCACCGCCTGCGACGCGGTGGCCAACGGCATCGTCAAGGCGCTGGAGATCCTGGGCGACGCCGCGACCAAGCCGCTGGTGGTCCGGCTGGACGGCAACAACGTGGCGGAGGGCCGGCGGATCCTCGCCGAGGCTGCCCATCCGCTGGTCACCTCCGCAGACACCATGGACTCCGGTGCTGACATAAGCGCAGCCAAGGCTTCCGAAGCCATCGCCGCCTCGGCCGGAAAGTAAGGGGCACACGACATGTCGATCTTCCTGAACTCCGAGTCCACCGTCATCGTGCAGGGCATCACCGGCAGCGAGGGCACCAAGCACACCGCGCTGATGCTCAAGGCCGGCACGAACGTCGTCGGCGGGGTCAACGCGCGCAAGGCCGGCAGCACCGTCACCCACACCGCCAAGGACGGCTCCACCGTCGAACTGCCGGTGTTCGGCACGGTCGCCGAGGCCATGGAGCGCACCGGCGCCGACGTCTCGGTGGTGTTCGTGCCCCCGGCGTTCGCCAAGGACGCCGTCATCGAGGCCATCGACGCCGGCATCGGCCTGCTGGTGGTGATCACCGAGGGCATCCCGGTGCAGGACTCCGCCGAGTTCTGGGCGTACGCGTCCGCCAAGGGCAACGCCACCCGCATCATCGGCCCCAACTGCCCCGGTGTGATCACCCCCGGCGAGGCGCTGGCCGGCATCACCCCCGCCACCATCACCGGCAAGGGGCCGATCGGGCTGGTCTCCAAGTCCGGCACGCTGACCTACCAGATGATGTACGAGCTGCGCGATCTGGGCTTCTCCACCGCGATCGGCATCGGCGGCGACCCGGTGATCGGCACCACGCACATCGACGCGCTGGCCGCGTTCCAGGCGGACCCGGACACCAGGGCGATCGTGATGATCGGCGAGATCGGCGGGGACGCCGAGGAGCGCGCGGCCGAGTACATCAAGGCCAACGTCACCAAGCCGGTGGTCGGCTACGTGGCCGGATTCACCGCGCCCGAGGGCAAGACCATGGGTCACGCCGGTGCCATCGTGTCCGGCTCGTCCGGCACCGCCCAGGCCAAGAAGGAGGCCCTGGAGGCGGCCGGCGTCCGGGTGGGCAAGACCCCCAGCGAGACGGCGCAACTGCTGCGCGACGCGCTGGCGTAAACCGCACCGACGAGGACGATTCGGATCGGGCGGGCACCGCGACGGGCCGGTCTGCGTCGGATCCGTGCGCGGAACCCTTCGCTGCCACTACGTTGGCAGATGCGTGTCCGCGCCGAGTGGCGCGTCACTCGGTTCCGAGTGGTCCGATCGAAGCGAGGTGTTCCAGCAATATGAGCGGTCCGTACGGTCCCGCGTCGGGGGGGATTCCGGGCGGCGCGCCCGGTGGTCCAGGTGCCTACCCGCCCGCGGGCTACCCTCCCCATCTCCCGCAGCCCGGTGGGCCGCCGCCCGCCGGCCCGCATCCGTATGGCCCGCAGGGGCCCGGCCCGGCCGGTGCGCCACCCTGGGGTCCACAGGGTGCGCCGCAAGGCGGTCCGCAGGGTGTTCCGCAGGGTGGGCCGCAAGGTCCGCATGGTGGGCCGCCGCCGTGGGCCGCGGCACCCCAGCGGGGCCCCGGAGGCATGCCGCAGGGCGGCCGGCCCGCAGCGCCGCGGCGGCCGATGGATCTCGCCAAGATCGCACCCCTGGTGGTCGCCGGGCTCGGCGTGCTGAACTTCATCTGGGGCTTCCTGCCGTCCTTCGGCACCGTACCCGGCATGCCCGATTCGATGCCGACGTCCGTGTACGCCACCGGACCCGGCTACCTGCCGATCCTGCTGCTGTTCGCCGGGCTGCTCGCGCTCGGTGCCGTGCTGCGCAATCCCGTGCGCGTGGCGTTTCCCACGGCGGCGCTGACCCTGGCCGCCATGATCGGCGTCCTGGTCGTCGGGTTCATCACCGGCGGCACGGTGGACCTGATCGCGAGCATCGGTGAGGGTTCCGGGCCGGGCAAGGGCATCGGGCTCATCCTGCTGCTGATCTTCGCCATCGTGCAGACGATCGCGGCCGTGGGCTGGTGGCTGATCGATGCTGGCATCGTCAGCCCGTCGGGCGGCGCCTCGGGCACCGCCGGCGGCGGGACGGCCGGCGCGGCAGCGCCGCACCCCGGCCCGGCGAATTCGCCC
>JBIQML010000685.1:0-2680 GCA_044463405.1 Nakamurella lactea
GCACGGCCGCCGCCGTGACCTGGTGCGCCGCCACGTGATCGGGATGCCCGTAGCCGCCGTCCGTGTCGTAGGTCAGCACCACCGCAGGCCGCACCTCGTCGACCACCGCCAGCAGCGCGGACACCGCCTCCTGGTGGTCCGGCCCTCCGTCCAGCGCCCGGCAGAACGCCCTGGGATGGTTCGCCGAGGGCGTCCCGGCCATGCCCGAGTCGCGGAACCGCCCGATTCCGCCCAGGACCCGGTGGTCCGTCACCCCCATCGCGCGGCACGCCGAGGCGAGCTCGGCCAGCCGGTACCCGCCCAGCTGGTCGGCTGCCCCCGCGACCAGGCCGTTGAGCCCCAGCCGGCCGGCGTGCATGACCTCGCCCTCCTCACCGAGGGTGGCGGTGACGAGCGTCACGGGAACGCCCAGCGCCGCATAGCGCGCCAGCGTCCCGCCCATGGTGATCGACTCGTCGTCCGGGTGCGCGTGCACCGCCAGCAGTCCACCGGTGTGCACGCCCGTCACCGCACCATCATGCGTCAGTGCGTGAACACCTCGTAGTCGACCTCGTCGGCGTCCAGGCCAACACCGGCGGCGATGATGGCGTCGCGCTGCTTGCGCCGAGCGGCCTGCTCCTCCGGGTCGGGCACCGGCACCGCGGCCAGCAGGCGCTTGGTGTACGGGTCGATCGGGTCGGTCAGGATCTGCTCGGTGGTGCCCATCTCCACCAGTTCGCCGTGGTGCATCACCGCGATCCGGCGGGACAGGATCTCCACCACGGCCAGGTCGTGGGTGACGAACAGGCTGGCGAACCCCGCCTCCCGCTGCAGCTCCTGGAACAGCTCCAGCACGGTGGCCTGCACCGACACGTCCAGGGCCGAGGTGGGCTCGTCGGCGATCAGCAGCTTCGGGTTCAGCGCCAGCGCCCTGGCGATGCCGACCCGCTGCCGCTGCCCGCCGGACAGCTCGTGCGGGTAGCGGTTGCGCATCGACCGGGGCAGCTTGACCTGGTCCAGCAGCGCCTCCACCCGACGGGACAGGTCGGCGCCCTTGGCGATCTTGTGCAGCAGCAGCGGCTCGCCGATGGACTCCCCGATGGGCAGCCGGGGGTTGAGCGACGATCCGGGGTCCTGGAACACGATGGACAGGCCCTGGCGCATCTCCCGCAGCACCGAGCCGCGCGCCTTGACCATGTTGACGCCCAGCACGTCGGCGGTGCCCTCCACGAACGGCAGCAGGCCGACCAGGGCGCGGCCGACGGTGGTCTTGCCCGATCCGGACTCGCCGACCAGACCGACCACCTCGCCGACGCCGATCTGCAGGTCGAAGTTCTGCACCGCGCGGAACGCCGGCGTGCGGCCCCGCCGCGGGTACTCCACGGCGACGCCCTGCAGGTCCACCACCAGCGATTCGCCCTCCGGCGGGGCGGCCCGCCGGCGCTGGTCGACCTGCTCGTCCTGGCCGCCGGCACGTTCGGCGGTGACGGCGCCACCCACCGCTCCGGCAGCAGCATCGCCGAGCGCCGCGTCCGTGCTGCCGACCACCGCGCCCAGGTGCGGGACCGCCTCCAGCAGCTGGATGGTGTACGGCTCGCGCGGCCGGCGGAAGATCTGCTCGGCGTCGCCGGTCTCGACCAGCTTGCCGTCCTTCATCACCAGGATGCGGTCAGCCATGTCGGCCACCACGCCCATGTCGTGGGTGATCAGGATGATCGAGGCGTCGATGCGGTCCTTCAGATCGCGCATCAGCTTGAGGATCTCCGCCTGCACGGTGACGTCCAGCGCGGTGGTCGGCTCGTCCGCGAGCAGGATCTTCGGATCGCACGCCAGCGACTGCGCGATCATGGCGCGCTGCCGCTGACCGCCCGACAGCTGGTGCGGGTAAGCGTCCACCCGTCGCTCCGGGTCGGGGATCTCCACCATGCGCAGCAGTTCGATGGCCCGCGCCCGCGCCGCCCTGGGGGTCATGGCCTGGTGCGAGCGCAGCATCTCCCCGATCTGGAACCCGATGGTGTAGACCGGGTTCAGCGCCGTCATCGGCTCCTGGAAGATCACCGCGATGTCCTCGCCGCGCAGGTGCCGCATCACCCGCCCCGGTGCGCCCACCACCTGCCGCTCACCGAGCATGATCGAGCCCTGGATGTGCGCATTGGTGGGCAGCAGGCCGATCAGGCTCATCGCGATGGTCGACTTGCCGGATCCGGATTCGCCCACGATGGCGAGCACCTCGCCGGCCCGCAGGTCGAAGGAGACCCCGTCCACGGCCGGGTACCAGGTGCCATCCACCCAGAAGTCGATGCTGAGGTCGTCGACCCTCAGCACCTGGTTCTGGTCGCCCGTTGTGGTCACGGGTTCCGCGCTCACGGCAAGCACCGTCCTTCCAGTCCTGCGGCCGATGGGATGATGGCGTGATGCACGCGGTGTACCGGCCCACCTTCGGCCGAATCCTGGCCGGCGCCATCGTGGCGCTGTGCGTCGTTGGTCTGGTGATGGCGGTCGCCCATGACGGCCTGTCGGCGGTCTGGCAGATCGGTCCGTGGCTGCTGCTGGTCGCCGGCCTGGTCTGGGCGACCTACTGGCGACCCGAGGTGGCCGTGGACGACGCCGGCGTGCATGTGGTCAACGTACTGCGCACCATCGACCTGCCATGGCCGTCGATCCAGCGGGTGGACACCAAGTGGGCGTTGACGCTGGTCAC
>JBIQML010000686.1:0-2679 GCA_044463405.1 Nakamurella lactea
GCCGAGGACCTCGCCGGCGCGTTCGTGTTCCTGGCCGGCGACGATGCCTCCTTCATCACCGGCCAGGTGGTCTGCGTGGACGGCGGCTGGGTGATGTACTGATCGCCGGGGCGGCGCGCGACCGCCGGGCCTGTTCCACGATCTGGAATGGCCCTATCCTTTCCGCACGCGGCGCAACCCCGCCCGCGGCACGAACGAGGAGGTTGGGCGCATGGTCGCCGACACCGACAGCGTTGCGACCTATCCCATCAGGTCCGTGGACCGCGTGTGCGACATCCTGGACACCCTGGCCAACGCGGCCGACGGCGTCACCCTGACCGAGGTCGCCGAGGCCACCGGGCTGCCCAAGAGTTCGGCCTTCCGCTACCTGTCGGCACTGGAGGCCCGGCACTACGTCGAGCGGAGCCACGACGCCGTCACCTACCGCCTCGGGCTGGCCTTCCGGCCCCAGCACACCCGCGGCATCGCGCGGCTGGCCGAGCTGGCCCGTCCGGCCCTGCAGCGGCTGCGCGACAAGCTGGATGAAACAACGAACCTGGGAGTGCTCGACGGGACCAGCGTGGTGCACAGCGTGGTCTGCGAGAGCCCGCAGATGATGCGCCTGGCGGCGCGGGTCGGCGAGCGCGGGTACGTCCATGCCACGGCCCTGGGCAAGGCGATGGCCGCCGGGCTGTCGGACGATCGGGTGCAATCGCTGGTCGCGGTCTCCGGCATGCCGTCCTTCACCGACTCGACGATCACCGACCCGGAACTGTTGCGGGCCGAACTCGAGAAGGTGCGATCCCAGGGCTACGCCGTGGACGAGGAGGAGAACCAGGTCGGCGGACGTTGCGTGGCGGTCGCCGTACCGGGGCTGGGATTCGCGGCCGCGGTCAGCGTGTCGGCGCCGGCCACCCGGTTCCCCCCGAGTCAGGTGCCCACCGTCGCGCGGGCCCTGCAACGGGTTGCCAAGGACCTGTCGCGTCAAATGCGGGGCTGAGCTCGTCGGACACAGACGGCCCTCGGTCCGCCCGGTCGGCTGGTCCGTCCGGTCCGCCCGTCCGCCGGTCCCCCGGTCCGCCGGCCGCGTCGCCGGGTCCGCCGGACGCGTCGACGGGGTCGAGCGTCGCACGCACCGCAACACGCATTTCACGGGTTGACACCGCGGCCCGGTACCGGTAGGCAATGGTTGTGACGAACCCCGCCTCCTGGTTGCTCCCCGATGACGAACCGATCGATTGGCGCAGCAAGTGTTTCGGCCCCGCGCAGCAGGGCCGCTCGGTCTCCCGGCTGGTGGCCGAGAACACCACCGTGGACGATCTGCCGACGCCGCTGCTCACCCTGGACGCCGACGCCGTCGAGCACAACATCGCCGTGATGGACGAGTTCCTGTCCGAGCACGATGTCTCGCTGGCCCCGCACGGCAAGACGACCATGGCCCCGCAGCTGTGGCATCGCCAGCTGGACGCCGGGGCCTGGGCCATCACGGTGGCCACCGGCTGGCAGTTGCGCGTGGCGGTCGCCCATGGAGTCCACCGGATTCTGCACGCCGGGGCCATGCTCGATCCCGCCGACCTGCACCACGTTGCCCGCCAACTGGACGCCGACCCGGACACCGAGGTGCTGGTGTGGGCGGACTCGACTCACGCCGTCGACCTGATCGCGGCCGGGTACCCGTCCGGCTCCCGACCACTCTCGGTGCTGGTGGACCGCGGCGGAGCCGGCGCGCGGACCGGGGCTCGCACGCTGGACGAGAGCATCGCGACCGCCGAAGCCGTGCACCGGGCTCCGCACCTGCACCTGGCGGGCATCGCGGCCTGGGAGGGCTCACTCGCCGGCGCATCGGGCCCGGGAGGGCGGGACGCGGTCGCGGCATTCTGCGACGGCGCTGCCGACACGTTCCGGCACGCGGTGCAGGCAGGCCTGCTGTCGCCCGACGATCGTCCGGTGATCACCGGCGGCGGCAGCGCCTACTTCGACATCGTGGTGGACCGGTGGGACCCGCTGCGCGAGTTTGGCGCGCACATCGTGCTGCGATCCGGCTGCTACCTGACCCACGACGACGGCGGGTACGCGGCCTCGTCGCCGTTCGGGCGGACCGTGGGTCGACCGCTTCGCGCGGCGCTGCACGCCTGGGCCCAGGTGGTGTCCCGGCCGGAGCCGGGTCTGGCCCTGCTGAACGCGGGTCGCCGGGACGTGCCCTTCGACGGCCGGTTGCCGGTGCCGCAACTGGTTCGCGGCCGGGACCCGGAGGGTTCCGCCCGCGCCCTGGACGGCGCGTCGGTGACGGCGCTGAACGACCAGCACACCTACCTGCAGCTGGATCCGGCGTCGGACCTGCGGCTGGGCGAGGTGGTCCGGTTCGGGATCTCGCATCCGTGCACGGCATTCGACAAGTGGCCGACGATCCCCGTCCTCGACGAGTCGGGGGCCTCCCGCCCGCGGCTCGTCGGCGCCGTGCGCACGGCCTTCTGACGTCACGTCGAGGTGATCCGACCCCCGTCGCGCCCCGGAACGATCCCCGTTCGCGCACCCGCGCGTTCCGTAGGAATCTTCCACCCGGGTGTGATGGGATGGCAGGGCAGACGATTCGCCCGAGGAGGCCGAGGACGGTGACGTCGAGTCCGGCGCGGGGCCACTCGCGCAGCGTGCTGGTCGCCATCCGCGGCGCGCTGCCACGTCTCGCCCCGTCGGAGCGCC
>JBIQML010000687.1:0-2674 GCA_044463405.1 Nakamurella lactea
CGATCGCCGCCTACCGGGTCCGGGGGCGACCCGCGCTGGCCGGGGCGGGTGGCGCCGCCACGGGCGCCGGAGCCGCGGCCGGTGGGCACCGGGCCGTGCGAGGACGCGGCACGAGTTCCCCCGCGCTGTTCCTGAACGTCCGTGGCGGTCGGCTGTCCCGGCAGAGCGCGTGGCAGGTGCTGCGGGACTCCGCGGAACGCGCCGGGATCGGCGTGCCGGTGTCGCCGCACACCCTGCGGCACTCCTTCGCCACCCACCTGCTGGCCGGCGGCGCCGACGTGCGCACCGTGCAGGAGTTGCTGGGCCACGCGTCGGTGACGACCACCCAGATCTACACCCTGGTGACCGTGGACGCGCTCCGCGAGGTGTACGCGACCGCGCACCCCCGCGCCCGCTGAGCGTGCCGTCCGCGCCCGCTGGGCGCACCCCCGCGCCCGCTGAGCGTGCCGTCCGCGCCCGCATGCGCGCGTCCGGTGACCCGGAACGTCGTCTGCCGCGGACCTGCTGTCGCCCGCCCGGCACGGTTACCCTCGGGGCAGGACAGCCGGGCACCCGGCAAGAACTGCCTGGCAATCCTCCGGACTGCCGGATCCGGAGCACGGAGCCGGTCTTGCCGGATCCGGTGTCCGGCGCGGGGTTTCGCCTCCATGTCCGATGGGGGGGCGGGGGACCTACCTCGGAAGGGAACGGTGCGTGCCGTGCGCATCCAGATGGCACAGTTGGACCCGGTGCTCGGCGACATCGACGCCAACGTCGATCGGGCCCTGGCAACGTTGAAGGCGGCCGCCGACGAGGGCATCGACCTGGTGGTGTTCCCCGAGCTCTTCCTCACCGGGGCCAACATCGGAGCGGTGGACACCGACCTGGGCATGGACATCGGTGACCCCCGGCTGGCCCGCGTGGTGGCCGCGACCCGGAACGGCCCGTCGGCGAGCATCGGCTTCATCCACTCCGGCAAGCGCACCAACTTCTACAACACCTCGGCGTACCTGGCGGACGGCCACATCGTGCACGTGCACCGCAAGGTGTACCTGGTGACCTACCACGTGTTCGAGGAGGGCAAGTACTTCACGCCCGGATCCTCCATGCGCGCCTTCGACACCGCGCACGGCCGGATGGCCACCCTGGTGTGCAACGACGCCTGGCAGCCGCCGCTGGTGTTCGTGGCGGTGCAGGACGGCGCGCAGGTGCTGATCGTGCCGGCCAACAGCGGGGAGAGCAGCTTCGACGGCGTCGCCGACACCCGGGCCTACTGGCGGCAGATCACCCGGTTCTACGCCTCGCTGTTCCAGTGCTACGTGGTGTTCGTCAACCGGGTCGGCCAGGAGGCAGGCATCCGGTACTGGGGCGGCTCGCACGTGGTGGACCCCTGGGGCGAGGTGGTGCAGGAAGCCCCCGTGCACGAGGAGGCGCTGGTGGCCGCCGACCTGGACCTGGTCAAGGTGCGGGCGCGGCGGCGGCAGGCGCCGTTCCTGAAGGAGTCGCGGCTGGAGTTGCTGGCCAAGGAGATGCGCCGGCTGGCCGACGAGGCCGACGACTGACGGGGCCCCGGGCCGGCGAGAACCGTATCCGGCTACAGCCGTATCCTGCGCGGGTCGACGGATCCGGCCGGCCAGATGACCCCGTCACCATCCAGTACCCAGATCGGATCGGGCGAGTCGTCGGCGATGCGCGCGCACAGCCGGGCGAACAGATCCTCCCAGCGGCAACTGACGACCACCGCCGCCGCGGTCGCCATGTCGGGCAGTTCCTGGCCCGGATCGGCGGCGGCGACCGGGCCCTCCCGGTAGTCGAACTCCGGTCCGGCATCGGCCTCGAGGGTGAACAACCGGCCCTGCGGGTCGGAATACTGCACGAACCCGTCCGCCTCCGTCACCGACCCGCCCTGCTGCCCATCGGTGTCCCGCCGCAACGCGGCGCGCACCGTGTCGAACAGGTCCGCCGACAACGAGACCAGGAACGCGCCCTTCACGAGAGCCCCTCGATGATGCTGATCAACTCCTGGGGTCGGCTCGGCCACCAGGTGCCCGGTTGGGCACGACGCTGTGCGCCCGCAACCTCGATGATGCTATCGGGGACCACTCGCGTGCCGAGTTGGTGATCAACGAGGGCTGGGACGGCCCACCCACCATCGCCCCGGAGCAACTCCGGGACTTTGTCGACCCGCCACGATGTCGGCCGGGTCCCGATCGGCATGGATGGCTGTTCGGGTTCAGCGCGCCGCGGCGCTGGCGTCGGCCGACCGGTCGGCGGTGTGCTGGGCGATATCCAGCCGGGCCGCCGTCGGGCTGACCAGCCCGACCTGGGCACCGAGCGGTTGGGAGAACATGTTCAGCAGCCACGTCGTCGCGACCCGCAATCGATTGCGGTGTGAGGGAAGCGCGTACAGGTGATAGAGCTTGGTAATGATCTTCGCGAGAACGCCGCGAATCGGGACGCCCAGTGGCCGCGCGACGGCTGCCGTCCCGCCCAGGTCGGCGACCAGCCCCAGGTCGCGGTGACGGAACGCGCGTTGTGGGCCGTTCGTCACGCTGGCAACGATGTTCCGCCCGACCACGATTCCCTGCCGCTGGGCGTGTTGGGCGGTCGGGGGGTAGACGCTGCCCGGGGATCCGAACTCGTCCGGCGCGGCTGCGGCGTCACCGGCTGCCCACACGTCCTGACGCACGCGCAG
>JBIQML010000688.1:0-2670 GCA_044463405.1 Nakamurella lactea
GCTGGGCTCGGTGCTCAAGTACAAGGAGGACACCGATCGGGTGCAGGCGTCCGGGCTGTCGTCGATCCTGGCGTCCTGACGGGCGGTGTCGATCATGCCCACCGATCTCGCCGGTGACGCGGTCCGGGACGGCACCGAGATCCTGGTGGGTTTCGCCCGCACGCTGGCCGCCGCCGGGCTGCGCGTCGGACCGGAGCGCACCGCCACGTTCCTGTCCGCGGTCGGCGCGCTGGATCCCGCCGACCCCCGATCGGTGTACTGGGCCGGCCGGGTCACCATGGCCGCCGAGCCCGACGACCTGCCCGTCTACGACGCGGTGTTCGCGGCCTACTTCTCCGGCCGGACCCGCCGGCCGAGCCAGGTGCCGCGCCGCACGCTGACCACCACCGCGCTCGAGATGCCCGTCAGCGACGAGGATTCCGGCGAGCAGGGCGGTGACGAGGACTCCGACGAGACGCCGCCGGTGCGGGCCAGGGCCAGCGCCCAGGAAACCCTGCGGCACCGCGACCTGGCCCGGCTGACCGCCTCCGAGAAGGCCCAGCTGGCCACCATGTTCGCGCTGCTGCGGCCGGGCCTTCCCACCCGGCGCTCGCGTCGCCTGCGCCCCTCCGTCACCGGCCCGCTCGACCGGCGCCGCACCATCCGCGCCATGCTCGCCGCCGGCGGCGAGCCGGGCGTGCCGCCGCATCACCGGGCCGGCCGCCGGGCGCGCCGGATCGTGCTGCTGGTCGACGTCTCCGGATCCATGGCCCCGTACGCGGACGCGCTGCTGCGCTTCGCGCACGTGCTGGTACGGCACCGTCCCGCCACCACCGAGGTCTTCACCATCGGGACCCGGCTGTCCCGGGTCACCCGCGCGCTGGCCCAGCGGGACCCGGACGTGGCGCTGGCCGCCGCCGCCGAGGTGATCCCGGACTTCTCCGGCGGCACCCGGCTCGGCGAGGTGTTCAAGGCGTTCAACGACCGCTGGGGCCAGCGCGGCACCGCGCACGGGGCGGTGGTGGTGATCTTCTCCGACGGCTGGGAGCGCGGATCCTGCGACCTGCTGGCCGAGCAGGTCCAGCGGCTGCAGCGGCTGGCCCGCAGCGTGGTGTGGGTGAACCCGCACAAGGGCCGTGAGGGCTACCTGCCGGTGCAGTCGGGGATCGTTGCGGCCCTGCCGCACGTTGACCATTTCGTGGCCGGACATTCGCTGGCCACCCTGGAGGAGTTGCTGGAGGTGATCCGCGGTGCGTGACGTGCTGGACGATCTGCTGCGGTGGTGGGATTCCGGTGAGCCGGTCGGTGTGGGCACCGTGGTCGGAACGTTCAAGTCGGCGCCCCGGCCGGCCGGCGCGGCGATGCTGGTCGGGCCGGAGGGCACCGCCGTCGGATCGGTGTCCGGCGGCTGCGTGGAGGGCGCCGTCTACGAGTCCGCGACGTCGGTGCGGGACGGCGGCGCGCCCTCGCTGACCCGATACGGCGTCTCCGACGGTGACGCGTTCGCCGTGGGGCTGACCTGCGGCGGCATCATCGACATCTTCACCGAGCGGTTCTCCCGGGACGACTTCCCGGAGTTCGGCTCGCTCGCGGAGTCCATCAGGGCCGACGAGCGGGTCGCGCTGGCCACCATCGTCGCCGGGCGGGACGACCAGTTGGGCAAGCATCTGGTGATCTGGGAGGACCGGACCGCCGGATCGCTGGGCAGCGAGCGGATCGACCACTCCGTGACGTCGGACGCGCGCGGGCTGCTGGCCTCCGGACGGACCGCGACGCTGACCTACGGCCTGGACGGCGAGCGGATGGACTCCGGGCTGCAGGTGTTCGTGGCGGCGTTCGCGCCGGCGCCCCGGATGCTGGTGTTCGGCGCGATCGACTTCGCGGCCGCGGTCGCCAGGATCGGGAAGTTCCTCGGCTATCAGGTCACCGTCTGCGACGCCCGGCCGATCTTTGCCACCAAGAAGCGGTTCCCGGAGGCGGACGAGGTGGTGATCGACTGGCCGCACCGGTACCTGCAGGCGCAGGTCGACGCGGAGGCGCTGGACGGTCGCACGGTGATCTGCGTGCTCACCCACGACCCGAAGTTCGACGTGCCGGTGCTGCAGGTCGCGCTGAAGCTGCCGGTGGCCTACATCGGGGCGATGGGATCCCGGCGCACCCACGAGGACAGGCTGGAGCGGTTGCGGGCGGCCGGGGTGAGTGAGGGCGAGTTGGCGAACCTGGTCTCGCCGATCGGGCTGAACCTGGGCGCGCGCACGCCGGAGGAGACCGCGGTGTCCATCGCGGCCGAGATCATCGGGCGGCAGTGGAACGGTGACGGGGTGCCGCTATCGGAGACGACGGGCGCGATCCACACCGAGCCGGTCGCCGACGCGGAGGTCGCCCCGGCGCCCGGCGCCCGGATGGGCTGAGCCCCTCACGCCGGCGGACCCCCGCTCCGGCGTGCCGCCCTGCTCCGGCGGACCCCCGCTCCGGCGTGCCCCCCGCTCTGGCGTGGATCAACTTCGCAGGCATGCATCAACGTCGCGAAAATGTGACGCCTGGGGCTGGTGGGGCAACGTTTGTGCATGCAGGAGAAGTTGATCCATGCGGGCCGCCGTGGGAGGGACGGTCGACCGACGGCTCAGCGCTGTCGGAAGTGCCGGTCGATCTCGTTGGCATAGCGCCGGCCGATCTCGTCCCGGTGCTCGG
>JBIQML010000689.1:0-2664 GCA_044463405.1 Nakamurella lactea
ACGCGGCCGACGCCGCCGCGGGCACCTCCGGCGCGCGAGCGCTGGCCGATCTGGCGCGGGCGGGATCCGCGGCGCTGCATCCGGACGGAAACCTCGGCGCCGACCCGGTCGGTCGGATCGCTGCGGACCTGCTGACCGCGCCGGGCCGAGACGGCACCACCGCTGCCGTCGACGGGCTGCCTGACGTCGTGACGATCGCCCGCGATCTGGGGGTTCGCGCGCTGGTGGTCGACGGGACCGTCGCGCACGATGCGGGCGCCGGTGACGCCGGGGAGATCGGGTACACCCTGGCGGTCGGTGCGGCCTATCTCCGCGCGCTCGCCGAGACCGGCCTGGACGTCGACACCGCCTGCGGGCTGATGGAATTCCGCTATGCCGCCACCGACGACCAGTTCGGCACCATCGCCAAGCTGCGCGCGGCCCGGCTGGCCTGGCATCGGGTGGCCGAGCTGTCCGGCGTGCAGCCGCAGGCCCGGGCGCAGCGCCAGCACGCCGTCACCTCGGCGGCCATGCTGACCCGTTACGACCCGTGGGTGAACCTGCTGCGCACCACGGTGGCCGCGTTCGCCGCGGGGGTCGGCGGGGCGGCGGCGGTCACGGCGTTGCCGTTCGACTCCGCCCTGGGCGTGCCGGAGGAGTTCGGACGCAGGATGGCCCGCAACATCTCCGCGCTGCTGCTCGGGGAGTCGCACGTGGGGGCGGTGACGGATCCCGCGGGCGGGGCTCATGCGGTGGAGATGCTCACCGCCCGGGTGGCCGACGCGGCCTGGGCGGAGTTCGGCCGGATCGAGAAGGCGGGCGGCATTCTCGCGGCTCTGGGCGATGGCTCGCTGGCCGGCCGGTGGGCCCGGACCCGGGACGAGCGGGACAGGCGGATCGCCACCCGACGGCAGCCCATCACCGGGGTCAGCGAGTTCCCGAACCCGGCCGAGCGCCCCGCCACGCTCCCCCGCCGCCGCCCGACGGGCGGTGCGGCGCACCGCGGGACGGCGCATCGCTGGGCGGAGCCGTTCGAGGCGCTGCGCGAGAGTCCCTGCGACGATCCGGTGCTGCTGGTGACGATCGGTACCCCTGCGACGGCGTCCGCGCGGCTGCTGTTCGCCCGGAACCTGCTGGCGGCCGGCGGGATCCCGGCGACGGAAGGCGTTCCCGGCACCGGACCGGCCGAGGCGCTGGCGGGATCGCGCGGACGCGCCGTGCTGCTGGCCGGCTCCGACGCCGGCTACGCCGACCCGGCCGGCGGGCTGCGCGCCGCGGCGGCCGCCGCCCGCGACGCCGGGGCCGCGGCCGTGTTCGTCGCCGGCCGCCCCGCCGAGGCACTGAAAGGCTTGCCCGACGGGCTGATCGACGGCACGGTGGCGACGGGTGACGACGTGCTGGCGTTCCTGCAGACGGTGCGCGCGACGCTGACGGGTGGCGCCCGATGACTGCCGAGCCCCGGACGGGTGCCGGAACCGCCATTCCGGCCAGCTTCGCCGACCTGCCGCTGTACCCGGACGGCGCCTCGCGGCCCGGTGCCGGACCGGCAGCCGATGGGTCCGTCACCGCCGGATCCGTCACCGCTCGGTCGGCGCCGCCGTCCGAAGGCGCGTCACCGTCCGATGCCGCCCCGCCGTCCGATGCCGGACCCGAACCCTGGCACTCCCCCGAAGGCATTGCGGTGCAGCCGGTCTACACCGCCGACGACCTGGACGGCCTGGAGCACCTGGACAGCCTGCCCGGACTGCCCCCGTACCTGCGCGGCCCGTATCCGACCATGTACACCACCCAGCCGTGGACGATCCGGCAGTACGCCGGGTTCTCCACCGCGGAGGAGTCCAACGCGTTCTACCGGCGCAACCTGGCCGCCGGGCAGAAGGGCCTGTCGGTGGCGTTCGACCTGCCCACCCACCGCGGCTACGACTCCGACCATCCCCGGGTGGCAGGCGATGTCGGCATGGCCGGTGTGGCGATCGACTCGGTCTACGACATGCGGCAGCTGTTCGACGGCATCCCGCTGGACCGCATCAGCGTGTCCATGACCATGAACGGCGCGGTGCTGCCGGTGCTGGCGCTGTACATCGTGGCCGCCGAGGAGCAGGGCGTTCCCCCCGAGAAGCTGGCCGGGACCATCCAGAACGACATCCTCAAGGAGTTCATGGTCCGCAACACCTACATCTACCCGCCCGCACCGAGCATGCGGATCATCTCGGACATCTTCGCCTACGCCGCGGCGAGAATGCCCAAGTTCAACTCGATCTCGATCTCCGGCTACCACATCCAGGAGGCCGGCGCCACCGCCGACCTGGAACTCGCCTACACGCTGGCCGACGGGGTCGAATACGTGAGGGCCGGCATCGCCGCCGGCCTGGACGTCGACGCGTTCGCGCCCCGACTGTCCTTCTTCTGGGCCATCGGGATGAACTTCTTCACCGAGGTGGCCAAGCTGCGCGCGGGCAGGATGCTGTGGCACCAGCTGATGGCCCCGTTCGGACCGACCAATCCGAAATCGTCCATGCTGCGGGCGCACTCGCAGACCTCCGGGTGGTCGCTGACGGCGCAGGACGCGTTCAACAACGTGGCCCGCACCTGCATCGAGGCGATGGCCGCCACCCAGGGCCACACCCAGTCGCTGCACACCAACGCGCTGGACGAGGCGATCGCGCTGCCCACCGACTTCTCCGC
>JBIQML010000690.1:0-2614 GCA_044463405.1 Nakamurella lactea
CGTTGGACCCGGCGGGGGAGCAGGCGGCGAGGGCGAATGCCGTCACCGCCGCGGCGCACACGGCCATGCCGCGCAACCGGCGGGAACGAGTGATCACGAGGAACCTCCACGAAGCAGCGACACGGATGGGCCCCTGCACGTTACTGAATCACCTATGGATCCGACAAGACGTAACCTGCTAACTTCGCCGCATGCATGTCTCGGGCGTCGACCACCTTCGGGGCGCGGTGGACGCCGTGCTCGCCGCGGGGCCCCCCGGCGCTCACCTGTCGATTGCGGTGACCGGCGGCCCGCGGTGGGACGCCTGCGCCGGCCGGGCCCAGGTGTTCGACGAGGCGGGGCCGCACCCGGTGCCGCTGACCGAGCACCACGCCCACGATCTGGGATCGGTGACGAAGATCGCCGGCACCACCGCGATGCTGGCCGCCCTGGCGTCGGCCGGGACGGTGACGGTCGACGACGAGATCGGCCGCTACCTGGCGTACCTTCCGTCACCGCTCGCGTCGTGCACGGTGCGTGACCTGCTGACGCACCGTGCCGGACTGTGGGAATGGTGGCCGACCTACGTGCCTCCGGCGGACCGCGCCGACCAGGCGTGGGGAGGGGTGCTGCCGGACGGTGACCCGATCCGCACGGTCGCGGCGCTGCCGCTTCGCTACCCGCCGCGCACCGGCCGGCACTACTCCGACCTCGGCTTTATGCTGCTGGGCCGGGTGGTCGAGACGGTGACGGGGGCGCCTCTGCCCGCCGCCCACAGGGACCTGGTGGCCGAACCGACCGGCGCGACCGGGTTGCACTACGCGGCGCCGCCGGCGGGCTCGCCGGCCGCGGCCAGCTCCCTCGGCGACCGCATCGAGTGCGGGATGATCTCCACCGGCCGGCCCTACCCGGTGACGGTGGACCGGGCCGGGTTCGACCGTTGGCGGACCCGGGTGCTGGTGGGAGAGGTCAACGACGGCAACGCGTTCCACTCCTTCGCCGGAGCCGCGGGACACGCCGGACTGTTCGGCACCGCCGACGCCCTGCATGCGCTGGGCGCGGCGTTGCTGTCCAGCCTCGACGGGAGCGGCCCATGGCCGGCGCTATCCACCTTCCTGCAGCCGGGGCCGGAGCCCGGGCAGTTGCTGGGTTTTCGCGAGTGGCGCTCCGAGGTGGACGGCTGCTCCGCGGCGGTGATCGGCCACCCGGGCTTTCCCGGCATCGGGTTCGGCGTGATGCCGCGGCACGCCGCCAGCATCCTGCTGGCCACCAACAGGCTGCACGTGCACGGCGAGCCGGTGCCGTTCGACCCGCTGTGGCAGGGCGCACTGGCCGCGGCGCACCGCGCGCTGCACGCCGACGGCTCCGCGCCCAACCGTCCGGAACGGCGCGACCGCCCCGACCGCCCGGACCGCCTCCGTCCGCATGGATCAACATGACAGGCATGCACGAAGTTGGTCCCACCGTCACCACCCGTCACAAATCCGCGACGATGATGCATGCGGGCGAAGATGATCCATGCGGAACGGTGGGGGCGGCAATGCTCCCGACAGGCAGGAGGCCGCAGTGAGGCTCAGGGTCATCGGCATGATCAGCGGAACGTCGTTCGACGCCATCGAACTGGCGGCCGCGGACCTGGACCTGGAGGGCACGGATCTGGTGCTCGTGCCGGTCGGCGCGCTGAGCGTCCCGATGCCGGACGAGCTGCGGCGCCGCATCGCCGCCGTGCTGCCGCCCGCCGCCACCACCATCGAGGCCGTCACCCGACTGGATGCCGACCTGGGCCGGGCATTCGGGGCGGCAGCGGTCCGCGGTGTCGCCGAGATCGCTGACAGCGGCGCCGATCTCGTCGTCTCCCACGGCCAGACCGTGTTCCACTGGGTACAAGAGGGCCGCGCGCTGGGAGACATCCAGCTCGGCAGCCCAGCCTGGATCGCGCAGGCCACCGGGCTGCCGGTGGTGTCCGACCTGCGCAACCGGGACATCGCCGCCGGCGGGCAGGGCGCACCGCTGGCGTCCCTGCTGGACGAGCTGCTGGTCCTCGGCGGGGATCCGCACCGAGGGTCGCTGAACCTCGGCGGCATCGCCAACATCACCGTCACCGACGGAACCACCGTCACCGCCTACGACCTCGGACCCGCCAATGCCCTGATGGACGCCGCCGTCACCGAGCTGACCGGCGGCGCCGAGACCTACGACGTCGACGGAGCCCGTGCTGCTCGCGGCGCCGTCCGCGCCGACCTGCTCGACCGGCTGCTGGCCGAGCCGTACTACGCCGCCCCTCCGCCGAAGTCCACCGGCAAGGAACTGTTTCACCCGGGATACCTCCGGGACATGCGACACGGACTGCCCCCCATCGACCCGGACGACCTGCTGGCCACCCTGACCGAGCTCACCGCGCGGGTCGTCGCCGACGCGTGCCGGGCGCACGGCCTGACCGACCTGGTCGCGGCCGGCGGCGGGGTGCGCAATGCCGTGCTGATGGCCAGGATCGCCGCCCTGTCCGATCCGTGCGCAGTGCGCAGCATCGAGGAGTTCGGCCTGCCGGCGGCGGCCAAGGAGGCGTACCTGTTCGCCGTGCTGGGTTACCTGACGGTGCACGGGCTGCCCGGCACGCTGCCGGGCGCCACCGGCG
>JBIQML010000691.1:0-2658 GCA_044463405.1 Nakamurella lactea
GGCACGGCCTTCGCCGGCTGCCTGGAGTCCACCAGCTCTGAGGCAGCGCGCGAGGCGATGGCCGCCGCGGACGGCACCGGCACCGTCTACGGCCGGCTGTTCGACATCGCCCAGCGGCTGGCCTGGCCCGAGCGGTTCGGCGGCCGTGCGCTGTCCAACGAGTTCACCCGGGCCTGGGACGGCCGCGAGTCGGAGCTTGCCGCGGCGGTGGCCGCCGGCTCGGAGGTGACCCAGGAGATGGCGGCGGCACGGGCCGGCGGGGATGTGCGGATGGCGCCGGTGTACTGCGGCCAGGGCGTCGGGCAGATCCGCACCCAGATCCCCGCCGCGCAGGTGGTGGCCGAGTTCGCCCGCGCCGGCGAGTTGCTGCGCGCGGCCGTGGGGTAGCGCGCGGCCGTTGTCGGGATGCCCGTCACCGCCCGGTTGTTCTCACTCCCGGGCGGCCTGCTCGCCCCGGGATCCGATGGTCTCCTCCAGCGCCATCCGGCTGGCCCCCCGCGATCCCCGCCGGGCCGCCGCCCGCTGCCACCCGTAGATCGCCAGGCCGACGAATCCCAGCAGCCAGCCCGCCAGGGCGGTCCACAACCACAGCATCGCGTCGTGCTCGCGCAGGGTCGGGATGAGGAACAGCAGCACCACGAACGCCACGAACCACGCCGCGGTGCCCGGGATGATCACATGGGCCAGCCCGGCGCCCCGGACCGGCGGCAGCGGCCGCACCGCGGTCTCGGCGGCGCGGGACGGGGAGGACTCGTCGGGCACCGGATCAGCGTAGCGAGAGCCTCCCGCGAGCGAGCCGAATCCGCCGGGTTCGTGAACTAGACTAAGAAATCATGACGGATCCGGCGCCATTGGCCAGCGAGCTCCGGCTCGCGGTCCACCGGTTGACTCGCAGGCTGCGTGCCCAGCGGCCCACCGACGGGTTGTCGCTGACCCAGCTCTCCGCGCTGGTCACGATCTGGCGCGAGGGACCGCTGAGCGCGGGCGAACTCGCCGCCAAGGAGGGCGTCAAGCCCCCGTCGGCGACCCGGGTGCTGGCGTCGCTGGAGTCCCAGGACCTCGTCGTCCGGTCGGTCGACCCGTCCGACGCCCGCCAGGTCCAGCTGGTGATCGCACCCGCCGGCATCCGGCGCATCGAGGCGGACCTGGAGGCCAGGGACGCGTGGTTGGCCCGGCAGATCGAGAACCTGGATGAGCGGGATCGGGCGCTGCTGCACGGCGCGGCGGCGGTCCTCGAGCGGCTGGCCGGCCAGTGACCGCGCGCGTCCCTGCTGACGGGGCGCGGCAGGACGACCCGGAGCATGCGGACGGCTCGGAGGGCATGGGGGACATGGGGGACACGGGGGGCGGGGGAGCCGCGGAGGGCACAGTCGCGGGCGGGCACCTCGGCGTCGCCGCCGACGAGGTGCCGATCGTCACCCCCGGGTCGAGTACTGCGACCGGGTCGGCCCGCCCCGACGGGGGTCCGGTGGACGTGGCGGCCGCCGCGGAGCTGGCCCGCCACGGCGGCACGCACCTGCGGCTGACGGTCACCCCCGCGGCCGCCTCGGCCACCGCCACCGCGGCGGCCGTGATGTCGGCGCAGGCCGAGTCCGAGGCCGTCCGGCACGAGGCGGTGCGGCAGGACGAGATCGCCCGCACCGGCGAGATTCCGAAGGTCGTCGACTCGTCCAGCGGCGGCGGGGTGTTCCGCTCCCTTCGGGTGCGCAACTACCGGCTGTACTTCACCGGCAACGTGATCTCCCAGGTGGGAACCTGGATGAACCGGGTCGCGCAGGACTGGCTGGTGCTGCAGCTCACCGGTGACGACGCGGTGGCGCTCGGCGTGGCGACCGCGTTGCAGTTCGGGCCGGTGCTGCTGCTGAGCCTGTTCGCCGGCACCGTGGCCGACCGATCCGACAAGCGAAAGTTGCTGGTCTGGCTGCAGGTGGTGCTGGGCGCCTCCGGGGTGACGCTGGGCACGCTGGCGACGCTGCATGTCGCCACCGTGTGGCACGTGTATGCCATCTGCCTGATCGTCGGGATCGCCGCGTCGTTCGACGGCCCGGTCCGCCAGGCGTTCGTGATGGAACTGGTCGGGCGGGCCGAGGTGACCAACGCGGTGGCGCTGAACTCCATGGGGTTCAACGGTGCTCGCATCGTCGGACCGGCGGTGGCGGGTGTGTTGATCGCCGTCACCGACTCCGGCCCGGTGATGGCGATGGCCGGGCTCGGCTACATCGCGGTGATCACCAGCCTGCTGCGCATGCGGGCCTCCGAGCTGTACGCGGTGCAGAGGGCACCCCGCGCCAAGGGCCAGATCCGGGCCGGGCTGAGCTATGTGGCGGGGCGCCGCGACCTGCGGATGATCATGCTGCTGGTCTTCATGGTGGCCACCTTCGGCATGAACTTCCAGCTGACCCTGGCGATCATGGCGAAGATCGTGTTCGGCCGGGACGCGTCGTCCTACGGGCTGCTGACCACCACGCTGGCGGTCGGCTCGCTGCTGGGTGCGCTGGTGTCCGCGAGGCGGCAGAACGCGCCGCGGCTGCGGTTGCTGGTCGGGGCAGCGCTGTGCTTCGGCGGGCTGGAGATCGTGATGGGGCTGACCGGCTCCTACTCGCTGCTGGCCGTGCTGCTGATTCCCGGCGGGATGTTCATGCTGATGTTCTCCAACGC
>JBIQML010000692.1:0-2644 GCA_044463405.1 Nakamurella lactea
TGCTGGTGCTGGTGCTGGTGCTGGTGCTGGGTGCGGTGCTCGTCGTGGTCGTCGGCTGGGTGCGCGGCGTGGGGGTCAGGGCCGGCTGCGGGGTACCGGGCTTGGCGACCACCCAGTAGCCGTGGCTCATCCGGTCCAGCTCGTCCAGCAGCATCGGATCGATGACCAGCGTGATGGCATCCGGACCCGCCCGGGAGGAGCTCAGCGCGTCGACCAGGTTCGTCAGCCGGCCGCGCGGCGCGATCTCGTGGGCGAGGTCGTCGTCGGTGAACACCCCGTTGACGCCGAGGTGCGGCCGGTCGACCACCGGCCACAGCATGTTGAACGGGATCCCGGAGGTGCTGGGCGTGCCGGGCACCTGGTGGTCCGAGTGTCCCGGCACCGACAGCACGGTCAGCATCAGGTGTAGCTCCCCGACCCTGGCCCTGATCTTCCCGTCCGGCAGGTGCACGGTGGCATTGATGTTGATCATGATCGGGTAGACGCCCGGCTTGGTGATGGCCAGCGTCCTCTTCTTGTTGCCGGTCACGTTGACGGTGGCGGTGAACGACGCGCTGGCGCCGGCCTTCAGCGGGCCCGGCAGGTCGTGGAATCCGGAGTCGACGACGGCGAACTGCTGCGTCGGATCGGCCGCCTCCTTGCGGATGGCGGCGGTGCTGCTCATCGGTTTGCCGCGTTGAAACTTGTAGCCCAGGTCCGTGATGCGGTACTTGCCGGTGTTGGTGTAGCTGCCGGTGACGCTCACCGTGCGGCTGCCGGACGAGGTCACCACCACGGGATCGACACCGGTCAGGGTGAAGGACAGCGTCCCGCCGTACTTGCCCAGCGGCGCGGCCTGCGCCCGGGGCGCCAGGGCGGGCGACATGGCCATACCGATCGCGAGCAGCGCGGCGACGATCGTCACCGCCCATCGGGCGACATGCCCGTGTCCGGCCCGGTCTGCTTCGTCGCGACGGCGCTGTCTCGCTTCGGCGTCACTCACCGTGCTGGATTGTTCGTTCCGCGCTCCGCTCGTCGCGCCTGCGACTGCGTCCCATGGTTCGCTCGGCGCTGCGCGAACCACCGCTGCGACTTCGTCGCCCGGCGGTCTCGCTCCGACCGCGCTCGCTTCGTCGCGACGGCGCTGTCTCGCTTCGGCGTCACTCACGGGAATCCGCCAGCACCTTGGTGGCGCGGTGTGCGATCCGCCGCTCCGCCGCGTAGGCCAGCACCTGGGGCACCCGGCGCAGCGGCACCCATGCGACCTCCGTCACCTCGATGTCGTCGTCGGAGAGCTCCCCGGACTCCGCGACCATCAGGAAGTGATGCACCCGCTTGTGGATCCGCCGCCCGTCGACGGTGAAGCTGTACGACAGGCTGCCCAGCGGCGCCGTGATGCGCCCGGTGATGCCGGTCTCCTCGGCCACCTCCCGGACGGCCGCCTGCTCGGCCGTCTCGCCCGGTTCGAGGTGGCCCTTGGGCAGTGACCAGCGCAGCCGGCCGGAGCGGTCCAGCCGCCCGATCAGCGCGACGGACGGCATGCCCTCGACGTGACGCACGACCATGCCCCCGGCGGAGGTCTCGTGGCGGCCGGAGCCCCTGGCCGGCGAGGACGACGCGGGCGGACGCGACGGAACCACCGGGGCGACGGTCGCGCGCGACTGCTGGTCCTCCTGCTGGTTCGCCTGCGACGCCCGGCTTGTCCGTCGATGGGCGCGGGCGGGCATGGATCGATCGTAGTGCGGGGGGCTGTGCCGCCCCGGTCGCGCGCGCCGGGGCGCCTCGAGCGTCTGCCGACGCGACAGGTCGAGCTGTCGCGTCGGCGCGGCGGACCCCGGGGCGGTCAGCCGAGCACGCGGATCCGGATGGTCTCCGGCATGCCGGCCAGCTTGTCGATGATCTCGGGCGGCGGCGAGCCCAGCGTGTCGGTGGCCGCGTAGCCGAACTCCCCGACGGTGGCCAGCTGCTGGGATTCGATGTTCACGCCGTGCTCGGCCAGCAGGCCGTTGATGGTCGCCAGCACGCCGGGAACGTTGCGGTGGATGTGCACCAGCCGGTGGCGGCCGTCCAGGTCGCCGAGCCCCAGCGGGGGCAGGTTCACGCTCAGCGTGGTGCGGCCGGTGGCGGCGTAGTCGCGCAGCTTTCCGGCGACGAATCCCCCGATGTCGAGCTGTGCCTCCTCGGTGCTGCCCCCGACGTGCGGGGTGAGGATCACGTTCGGCAGGCCGCGGAGTTCGGAGACGAACTCCTCGCCGCGCTTGCGGGGCTCCTTGGGGAACACATCGATGGCGGCGCCCGCGAGATGACCGGACTCGATGTGGGCGCGGAGCGACGCGTGGTCCACCACGAAGCCGCGGGACAGGTTCAAGAAGATCGCGCCGGTGCGCATCCTGGCGAATTCGGGTTCGCCGAACAGGCCGTGGTTGCCGGGGCGGCCGTCCACGTGCAGCGTGACGACGTCGACCTTCTCGAGCAGCTCGTCCATGCTCGCGCAGCGCCGTGCGGTGCCCAGGGCCAGCTTCTCGGCGGTGTCGTAGAAGTACACCGTCATGCCCAGCGCCTCGGCCAGCACCGAGAGCTGCGAGCCGATGTTGCCGTAGCCGACGATGCCCAGCCGCCGGCCGCGGGCCTCGGGGGGTCCGACGGCCGTCCTGACCCCAGAAGT
>JBIQML010000693.1:0-2641 GCA_044463405.1 Nakamurella lactea
TCCTCGCCAACGCCATCGGCGACCAGATCGCCGCCAAGACGACCCTCACCCCCGCCTACCTGTCGTACCAGGCATCCTTCGGTGACGGGAAATGGGGCCAGGGCGCGGCGATCTCGTTCATCCTGTTCGCCATCATCATCCTGATGACGATCATCCAGCGGATCGTCATGCGGGATCGCAAGACGCTGCCGCGGCGGCGGCGGTTCCGCGCCGTGCCGCCCGCGGGCAGCGGGCCCGAGACGGTGGCCGCGGCCCGCGTGGGAGGCTCCCGATGAGCACCGCCACCGCCGCCCGCGCGCCGCTGGCGCCGCTGCGGACCGAGCGTCCGCAGAGCACCGGATGGCGCATCGCCCGCCGGGTGATCGCCTACCTGGTGCTGATCGTCTTCGCCGTCCTGTACATCTATCCGTTCCTCATCGAGATCGCGACCTCGTTCAAGACCGACGCGGACGCCACGGCCAACCCGCTCAGCCTGGTCCCGCAGACGTGGACCACCAGCGCGTTCCAGCAACTGGCCGGCGTCGACTTCCCGCGCTGGTTCGTCAATTCGGTGGTGGTCTCGATCTTCGTGACCCTGGGCCGGCTGTTCTTCGACTCGCTGGCCGGCTACGCGCTGGCCCGGCTGCACTTCGTCGGGCGCCGGGCCCTCGGCGGCGCGATCATCGCGGTGATGGCGGTGCCCGGGGTGGTGCTGCTGATCCCGAAGTACCTCGTGCTGGTCGAACTGCACATGTTCAACACCTACTTCGGCATGATCATCCCGCTGATGGCCGACGCCGCGGGGGTGTTCATCATGCGGCAGTTCTTCATCGCCATCCCGGTGGAGGTGGAGGAGGCCGCCCGGATCGACGGGGCCGGCACGTTCCGCACCTTCTGGTCGGTGGTGCTGCCGATGGCCAGACCGGCGCTGATCACGCTGACCATCCTGTCGTTCCAGGGGTCCTGGAACGAGTTCACACACTTCCTGATCGCCCGCAACAGCCCGGGCTTGAACACCTTGACGACCGGCGTGGCCCAGCTGATCTCGGGCCAGCTCGGGGCCGGCAACCAGTTCCCGATCAAGCTGGCCGCGGCGCTGCTGATGACGATTCCGACCGCGGTGGTGTTCTTCGTCTTCCAGCGCTACTTCATCCGGGGCGCCGGGGCGGGCGCCGTCAAGGGCTGAGCCGAGCCCGGATCGGCTCGCGTGCCTGTCGTGGCGGCATCGCGCCACCTCAGACTCACAAGCCGGAAGGACGATCAGGCGCCGGGCACCTGCAGCAGCCCGGCCAGCTCCGCCGTCACGTCCTGGTCGTTGTCCCTCGCGGTGCCGTCGATCGCCGTCACCGGCGCCAGGATCCGGGTGCTGGAGGTGAAGTAGAGCGCGTCCGCGGAGCGCAACTCCTCGACGGTGACGGGCTGCACCGCGGTCTGCCACCCGGCCGCCTCGGCCACCCGCAGCAGCCGCCGCGCGGTGATCCCGTCCAGGATGCCCTCCCGGGGTGGCGTGACCAGGGTGCGCCCGTGGGCCAGCACGACCGTGGAGGTCGGCCCCTCCAGCACGGTGCCGTCCGTGTCGGTGAAGATCACGTCGTCGGCCTGGTGCGCCCTGGCGTACCGGCCGGCCGCCATGTTGACCGCGTAGGACAGCGTCTTGGCGCCCACCAGCAGCCAGCGCTTGTCGGCCACGTCGGCGCCGTGGAACCCGCGCTCCAGCAGCAGCACCCTGATGCCCTTTCGGCCGGCCTCGGTGGCCTCGGCCAGCGCGGAGCCGATGACGTAACAGGTGGGCCCCTCGCCGTCCTCCGGGCCGCGGGTGGCGATCAGCCGCAGCACCATCTCGGGGCCGCCGGTCCAGGCGGCCAGCACCCGGCGGATCGCCGGCTGCCACTCGTCCGGGGCGGGCAGGTCCAGGTCGATCATCCCGGCCGAGACCTGCATCCTGGCCAGGTGCTCGTCCAGGTCACGAGGCACGCCGGCCACCGCAAGGGTGGTCTCGAAGACGCCGTCTCCGCGCAGCACCCCCAGGTCGTCCGGTCGCAGCAGTCCGAGGGTCGGCGGTACCAGGACACCGTCCAGCCGCGACACGATCTTGGTCAATTCCGGGGTCGTCACCCGATTAGCGTACGTCTCGCCGAACCGTCCGTCACGCTGCGGAACGGGTGGGCCTACAGCTTGCGCAGCCGGATGTGCGTGACGGCGTGGTCGGGGCCCTTGGTCAGCACCAGGTTGGCCCGGCCGCGGGTCGGCAGGATGTTCTCCACCAGGTTCGGCTCGTTGATCGAACTCCACACCCCGGTGGCCATCTGGATCGCCTGCTGGTCGGTCAGCGAGGAGAACTGGTGGAAGAACGAGTCCGGGTCGGCGAACGCGGTCTGCCGCAGGTGCAGGAACCGGTCGACGAACCAGCGGCGGATGTCGTCCACCGCGGCGTCCACGTAGATGGAGAAGTCGAAGAAGTCGGACACCGCCAGCGCGCTGCGCCCCTCGTCGCCCAGCCGGGCCGGCTGCAGCACGTTCAACCCCTCCACGAGCAGCACGTCCGGCTTGCGCACCACGATCCGCTCGTCGGGCAGGATGTCGTAGGTCAGGTGGTCGTACCGGGGGGCCGTCACCTCCGCCGCTCCGGACTTCACCTCGGCCACGAACCGCAACAGCGCAC
>JBIQML010000694.1:0-2628 GCA_044463405.1 Nakamurella lactea
GCACCGGCTGGCCGACGCGGCCGACGCCGCGGAGCGCGCCGACCGCGATGCCGCCGAGACCGCGCTGTCCACCGCGCTGGCGGAGATCCCGCCGGGACAGCAGGGTGAGCTGGCCGCCGAGCTGTCGGACGCCGCCGAACGCGTGCTGCTGGCACGCCGGTTCTACAACGACGCCGTGCGCGACACCCGGGGTCTGCGGGCGTCCTGGTTCACCCGGTTCTTCCGGCTGGCCGGCCGGGCGCTGCTGCCGGACTACTTCGAGCTGCCCGAGGAGGCCGGTGCCGGCCCGGTCCAGCGCACCACCGGGCGGGTCGTGCTGCTGGACGGGCAGGGCCGGGTCCTGCTGCTGCATGCCGCCGAGCCCGACGGGAACGCGTACTGGTTCACCCCGGGGGGCGGGCTGCGGCCCGGCGAGGACCTGGTCGACGCGGCGCTGCGCGAGCTCGCCGAGGAGACCGGCCTGCGGCTGACCTCTGCCGACCTGGTGGGGCCGATCTGGCGGCGCACCGCGCGGTTCCGCTTCCCGGCCGACACTGAGCAGACCTCGTTCTTCTTCGTGGCGCATGTCCCCACGCCACCGCCCGTGGACACCTCGGGGTTCACCGAGTTGGAGCGTCAGACCGTCACCGAGTGCCGGTGGCTGGCCGCCGCCGATCTGGCCGCCTGCGGCGAGCCGGTCTATCCGGAGGAGCTGGCCGCCCGGCTGCCGCAGGCCATCCGGATCGCATCCACCCGGGTGGCGCCGGACATGCCGGAAACCATTACCTGAGCCTGACCTTCGATACGCCAGGTGGGTGATGACCGCGTCGCGGGACGTCTGGTGACCACTCTGGCCGGTCCGGTGGCCTACCGTGGCGGTCGGCGGATCGGGTCGCCCGGATCGAACCGTTGAACGCGCAGCGGGTCGCCGCCGACAATCAGCAAAGGGGAAGGCATGCGGATGCGGCGTGCCACCGCGATGGCGGTGGCGGCGGTGGTGGCCGCGCTGGTCTCTACGTCCTGCAGCGGGTCGCCGGACACCTCGCAGCAAACTGTGAGCAGCACCACGTCGACCAGGAGCACGACGACGGCCAGCCCGACGCCGTCCAGCACGAAGACCAGCACCACGACGTCGACCAGCAGCACCACGACCACCTCGTCCACCCGGTCCACGGCGTCGACGTCCACCTCGAAGCCCAAGCCCAAGCCGAAGCCGAAGCCGAAGCGCAAGGATCCGCTGACCGGCATGGCACTGTCGAAGAACCCGGTGGTCGCCGTCAAGATCGACAACACCTCCGCGGGCTTCCCGCAGTTCGGCATCACGGCCGCCGACATCATCTACACCGAGCAGGTGGAAGGTGGCCTGACGCGGCTGATCGCGGTGTTCCACACCCGGCTGCCCAAGGAGGTCGGCGCGGTCCGCAGCATCCGCTCCACCGACCTGGAGCTGTTGCCCAGCTACGGCAAGCCCATCCTGGTCGGGTCGGGAGGGGCGCCCCGATGGGTGCGTGCGCTGCGCGACTCGTCGCTGGTCGGGGTGCTCAACGACGCCGGTGCTGCGGGCTTCTGGCGCTCCTCCCACGGTGACGGAACCCACAACCTGCACGCGAACCTGCGGACCGTCGTCAAGGCGCATCCCGGCAAGGGCAAGGCGCACCGGATGGGATTCACCTTCCGCGCCAAGGCCCCTCGGCTGGCCAAGGCCCGCAAGGTGTCCACCATCGACGTCACCATGCTGGCCGGTCGCTACCAGTTCAGCTACTCGCACGGCCGGTACCTGGCCCACCATTCCGGTACCCCGTACGTCGATCAGAACGGCAAGAAGGTCTACGTGCGGAACGTGCTCGTGCAGCATGTGCGCGACGAGCCGGACGGGCAGCTCGACCCGATCGGCAGCCCGTCGTACCGCTCGGACACGATCGGGACGGGGAAGTTCACGCTGTACCGCAACGGCCGCGCGGTCAGCGGCAAGTGGATCCGGAAGTCGCTGTCCGCCCCCACCAGGTTCGTGGACTCGCACGGCCACACCGTGACGTTCCGCCCGGGCAAGACCTGGGTGCTGCTGGCGCCGCAGACCTCGACGGTCAACAAGGGCTGATCCTGGCCCCGGGGTCGCGGGGTGCCAGGCCGCGCCATGGCGCGTCGTAGGACCGACGACCGCGCGGGTAAAATCGGTCCCAGTCACCATCCCCGTCCTCCCACAGGAGCAACCCGTGTCCATCGACCAGGCTGGCGCGCCCACAGCGGCCGACAGCACCGAAGCCGTCACACCCACCACCGGCACCGCCCGTGTCAAGCGCGGGATGGCCGAGATGCTCAAGGGCGGCGTCATCATGGACGTCGTCACCCCCGAGCAGGCGAAGATCGCCGAAGACGCCGGCGCCGTCGCGGTGATGGCGCTGGAGCGGGTGCCCGCCGACATTCGCGCGCAGGGCGGCGTCGCCCGGATGAGCGACCCGGACATGATCGACGGCATCATCAACGCGGTCTCCATCCCGGTGATGGCCAAGGCTCGGATCGGACACTTCGTCGAGGCGCAGATCCTGCAGTCCCTCGGCGTCGACTACATCGACGAGTCCGAGGTCCTCACCCCCGCCGACTACACCCACCACATCGACAAGTGGGCCTTCACCGTGCCGTTCGTGTGCG
>JBIQML010000695.1:0-472 GCA_044463405.1 Nakamurella lactea
GTCTCGACCCGAGAGATCCGTGGCCCGAACCTGGTTCGACCGTCCATCCATACGCACATCTCGCCTTGGGTGGTTGGCGGTGAGCCATGTGTGGACGCATCTCGAATCACCAGCGCTTCGCTGTACGCGCTCCATACCGACCGGGGCCTGGTAACCGAACAGGTCCTTGAGCTCTACCCTCAACTGTCTCGAGAGCCCATCGACGACGCGATCGAGCTCGAAGTCGAACTTCGCGCGGCGTGACGGTGCCTTGCCCGCGCGGTCACGCAATGGCCGAGCTACGGGGTCGATGAGAGAGAAGCCAGCCTCTGGTAGCGAGCTGTTCCCAGGCGCGGGCCACATGCTCCCTGGTGAAGATCGACCGTTTGCGGGCGTTCCAGTCCGCGACTCGATCGAACGCCGCAGCGGGATCCTCTGCGCTGGGGTCGTGGGTGGCGACCCAGTGCACCGTCGCGAGCAGCTCCAGTCCGTA
>JBIQML010000695.1:482-2623 GCA_044463405.1 Nakamurella lactea
ATTCGTACCCTGTGGCGAGTTCCATGACGCGCTCGATTCGCTCGCGGGTATCGGTGGCAGTAGCGAGGACACCATCGGCGGCTTCGCGGGCGCCCGGCCGCAACGTGATGGGGTCCGCTGCGGTCACGGGTCGGCTGCCGTCCCCGAACCCGAGGATGTAGTGGCCCTCCATTGATCGCAGCGACTTCCGGAGGTTGTCCGCGTACGGCCCGTACTGTGCTTTGGCGAATTCAAGCCGGAGCGGCTCGCCGAGCACCTGCAGGAAGTACGCGAGTTTCTGGACTTCGATTTGGGAGACCTCGAAAGTCATCTCCGCGTAGCTTGCAAGCAAAGCGACCATGGCCGCCTTGCCGATCGTCAACTTCGGCGGTCTTGTTGCGTCACGCATCGCCGCGGCAGGGGGAGCGCCATCGGGTGGATAGACGAGGATGGCGACGTCCGGAATGTCAGCGAGCTTGCGCTTGATCAGCGGTCTGACTTTTGACCAGCTGAGTCCGCCGTTGCCGCAGCCGAGCGGAGGGACCGCGACGGATCTCACATCGAGGTCGCGGATGACTCGCACGAGGTCGTCCAAGCCCGCATCGATGTCGGCGAGTCTCGACTTGGCGCGCCAGTGGCCCTTGGTCGGGAAGTTGATGATGAACCGCGGCCCGGTCATCGATCCCGTGTCGAACACGTGCATGGTGCCGAGCTCGATGGCCCCTGACTTCGCCGCCTTCGCGTACGCCTTGAACATTGCAGGGTACGCGCGCTTGAACTGGAGCGCGATGCCTTTGCCCATGACGCCGACCGTGTTGACGGTGTTGACGAGCGCGTCGACGTCGGCGTCGAGCAGGTTGCCATGAGCTTCGTGAATGTTCGAGCCGGTCATTTCAGAAGTACCACTCGGGTTTGATGGCCAGATGTGGGTGGTGTCGGGAGTCGGCGATCAGGCCTGCGACGGCAGCTGCGGCAGCGGGGTCGTGGACTGCGACACCTGCTACTGCTTCCCATGGTACCGCCTCGTGAACGAGTGCCTCGGCCATGCGGCGCTCCTTCCGGTCGGGCTCGGACGCAGTGTTCGCCCACTGTCGTCGCTCCATCAACTCCCAGTCGATCTCGTCGTCGAGTTCTTCGACGGCGGCGAAGTGGTAGGAGTTCTCCAGTACGGCATTGCGATCCGTGAACACGATCGGATGTGCAGCTTGCAGGAGGCCATCGAGATCGCACAGCAGGTAGACGATGCCGTCGGCGCCTCGCTGGTAGGTGGGTACGTTGCCGCGGCAGATCGCGAACAGCATCGGACTGCGCGGTGCGAAGTAGAAGGGGACGTAGTCGGCAACTACACCCCCGGGCCTGGTACCAACGCGGGTGGCGCGGCGTCGCTCCTTGATGCGGGCATTGCCGATATCCGTCGTGAGGCCGGTACCCGCCGCGTCACGGTCGCAGCGAAGACCGGCTGCGATGATTCCGGGAAGGTTGTCCAGATGAGTGATGTGGTAGATCCACGTGGGGTGCGGTCGGGGCATCGCCAGGCGCCGATCAGTTCACGTCAAAGACTTGGAGGACTTCGTCGCCGTAGTCGTTGATGACCTTGACGGCGATCTTGCCGGTGGCGGGTTTGTCGAAGGGGACCGACTCGGTGCGGTACAGGGTCGCCCAGGCGTCGGCGTCGATCTCGGCTTTGAGTTCCCGCTTGAGCTTGGCGAACGGGTCGCCGCCGCCGAGGAAGTAGCAGTGGCGCACGAAGAACGACTCGCCGTTGTAGTCGGAGTCGATCATCCACAGTGCGATCTGGCTGGTGTCACCGGCGCGCACCTCGCCGGTGGTCGGGTTGAACACGTCCACCCCGGCCAGGGTCACCACGACCTGGCCGTCGCCGGTGGTGGTGATCTCCACGTCGGGTTCGCCGAAGACCGTGAACAGGTTGCCTGCCCCGGTCTTCTTCAACTCGTCACCCATGACCAGATCCGCGTTCATCCGCACAAGAAGCACCGGTACCCGGCCGAGCTGGCGTTCGGCGGCGACGCTGGCGAAGCCGTCCTTGGACGACACGAAGTCGTCGGTCGCGCCCAGCGCATTCGGGTCGAAGGCGAACCCCAGCACGCACAACAGGTCGATGTCGTCCGCGGCGATGGCTTCTTTGGCCGCCGCCTTGATGA
>JBIQML010000696.1:0-2602 GCA_044463405.1 Nakamurella lactea
TGCATATTGCGCTCGGGGAGAGCCACCGTTCCGCTGTGAGTGAGCCGGTCTGCCGGTGGCGCTGAGCCACCGTGCCGTTGTGGGATGAGCCGTGGCGCCGGTGCGGTTCTGGGTCGGTGCGACCGTTTCGTCGGGTCCGTGTCGTTGGGACGCGGACGTGACGAAAGGGGTCGCCTTTCATGGTCGACTACAAACGGATCCTTCGGCTGCGTGCCGAGGGGGTGAGCCAGCGTGGCATCGCGGATGTGCTGGGCTGCTCGCGGAACACGGTGTCGGCGGTGTTCACTGCCGCGGACACGGCCGGTGTGGGCTTCGAGGAGGTGGCGGACCTCGGTGCTGACGAGGTCCGCCACCTGCTGCTGCCCGAACCGGTCAAGACCGACTCGGGCCGTGTCGCGCCGGACTTCGAGCACGTGCACCGGGAGCTGGGACGCCCGTCGGTGACGCTGCTACTGCTGTGGAACGAGTACGTCGCCGGCTGCCGTGCGAGCGGTGGGGTGCCGTATCGGTATTCGTTCTTCAACGAACAGTACCGCCGGTGGGTGGCCTCGACGGGGGCCTCGATGCACGTCCAGCGCGATCCTGGCGAGCAGATCGAGGTCGACTGGGCGGGCGATGCGATGTCGTTTGCCGACCCGCTGACCGGGGCCGCGACCCGGGCGTGGCTGTTCGTGGCCGCGTTGTCGTACTCGGCGTATGCGTATGTGGAGGCGTTTGGCGACATGACGCTGCCGTCGTGGATCGACGGCCACGTGCACGCGTTCGCCGCGTTCGGTGGAACGGCTCGGCTGCTGGTGCCGGACAACTTGCGCACCGGGGTGTCCCGCTCGGACCGGTACGAGCCGGCGCTGAACCCGACGTATGCCCGGCTGGCCGAGCACTACGGCACCGCGATCGTGCCGGCCAGGGTGAAGCGGCCGCGTGACAAGCCGGTCGTCGAGGGCAGCGTCCGGTTCGTGGCCAACCAGGTGGCAGCGACGCTGCGGAACCGGCGGTTCGTGGGCCTGGCCGAGTTGAACGGGGCCATCTTCGACCAGGTCGCGGAGATCAACGCCCGGCCGTTCCAGAAGCGGGAGGACTCCCGCCTGGTCGTGTTCCTGCGGGACGAGAAGCCGCTGTTGACGCCGTTGCCGCCGGTGCGGTTCGAGCTGGCCGATCTACGAAAGGCGAAGGTAGGACCGAACTATCACGTCCAGGTGGACCGGAACTTCTACTCCGTGCCGTCCACGCTGATCGGGTGCAGCCTGGACGTGCGCCTGACCTCGCACACGATCGAGGTCTTCGACGGCACCGAACGCGTCGCCAGCCACGCACGGCTGAGGGGTGTTCGCGGCCGGTACTCCACCGTCACCGAGCACATGCCCGCCAAACATCGCCAGCGACTGGTCGACTGGACACCGCAGCGATTCGAGCAGTGGGCCGCCACCGTCGGCCCGAACACGGTGGCGGCGATCCGGGGGATCCTGGCCTCCCGCAAGATCGTCGAGCAGTCCTACCGGTCCTGCCTGGGCGTGATGTCCCTGGCCAAAAAGCCCGGCGGCATGGCGCGGCTGGAAGACACCTGCGGCCGGGCGTTTCAAGCAACACCGTCCCCGTCCTACACGTTGATCCGAAAGCTGTGGGCCGGCTGGGAACCCGGTGATCCGCCGCCGGTCGCCTCGCTCGGCGATGCCGGGTTCGTGCGCGGCTCGGACTACTACGGAGGCCGGTCGTGATCGACGTTCAAACCTTGTCCCGACTCAAGGCGATGCGCCTTTCCGGGATGGCCGAGTACTTCGAGAACATCGCCGCCATGCCGGGGACGGATCGGCCCAGCGGCCCGGAGATGGTCAAGATGGCCGTCGACTGGGAATACGAACGGCGCCGCAACAGCAAGCTGCACCGGCTGCGCCGCCACGCTGGGCTCGCGCAGCCCGACGCCGACATCGCCGACATCAAGGCCATGCCCGGCCGCGCCGTGGACACCGAGTTGATCGCCCGCCTCGCCGGAGGCAGCTACCTGGTCAATCATCAAGACGTCGTCCTGCAAGGCCCCACCGGGGCCGGGAAAACCTACGTGGCCTGCGCGTTGGGCAACAAGGCCTGCCAGCAGTACCGCACCGTGCTCTACCTGCCCGCCGGCGAACTGTTCGACCGCATCACCATCGCCGAACGCACCGGCGAGCGCAAACGCTGCCTGGACGCGCTGGTCAAGGTCGATCTACTGATCTTGGACGACTGGTTCTTGACTACGCCGACCCGCCAGCAGGTCCAGCAGTTGCACATCCTGATCGACCGACGACACAAGACGGCCTCGACGATCTACTGCACCCAGCTGCCGCCAGGCCAGTGGCACGAGCGGATGGAGGAGAAGATCCTGGCCGACGCGATCATCGATCGCATCGTCACGAACGCCCACTCCACCGTGATCACCTGCGACGAATCGATGCGCAACCACTTCAACCGGATCGACTAGCCCGGTCGGACCCGGGGCGGGCCGCCGTCGGCGGTCCGCCCCATTCCGGCGCCACGGCTCACCCCACACCGGCACGGTGGCTCACCAACACCGGAAGCGTGGCTCACCATCAACCGGAACGGCGGCCCTATCTGACCGCAATATCCA
>JBIQML010000697.1:0-2601 GCA_044463405.1 Nakamurella lactea
CCGCGGCCGGCCCGGCGGTGGACGAGCCGCCCGAGCGCGGGGTGACGCGGCGGACGGCGCCGGTGATCGTCCGGATGGGCTTGAAGCTGCGCTCGGACATGGCGGACTCCCGGAAGCGCCCAAGGGGCGGTGGCGGCTGCGGGGCGGCCGTGGCCGGCCGGGGCAGCGGATCGGTGGGAAAGCGGCGGACGATCATGGCGCCGCGAGGTGCCGTCACCGGTGACGACGACGGCGGTCGGGATGCGACGGCGGGGGTTCGGGCCGGACCGCGGAACCGTCCGGCGCTAGCGTCCCCGTCTACTGGGAGGTTCGCCGTCCATGGCGCTCCACCTCCCCTGGTCGTCGCTGCGGTGTCCAGGCCGGAGCGTAGCCGATCACGCACGGAATGGCTCGTCGAGCGCGGAGGCCGCGACGTGGCGGCGAGGGCTGTCGCCCGCCCGGCCGTGTGTTGATCGAGCACCACCTCTTGCCGGTGAGCACCCGTGATCTCGACTGCTCGGCTCGAAGGGCGGGTGCTCGATCACGAACGCACCCGGGGTTCGCCGCGAGCCAGGCGTGTCACCCGCCGGGTGCATGCTCCTTTGCCGGCTGACCCACGGGGCAACCGTCCGCGGGCCCCGTCACCGCCGTTGACCCAACTCCGCCTCCGGGATGGTCGGCTGGAACAGCTCGACCGGGTTGCCGGACGGGTCCTCCACCAGGATCTGCCGGCCGCCCACGCCGTCCACGATGTCGTTGCGGAACCGCGCCCCGTGCGCCCGCAGGTCGTCCACGGTGGCGTCCAGGTCGTCCACCTGCAGGCTGAACCGGTTCCAGCCGCCGGGCGTGGGCAGCGTGCCGTCCGGCATGGCCGCGCCGCCGCCCGGACCGCCGCCGGGGGCGGAGAGCACCAGCCGCAGGTCGCCGCGGACCAGCATCGCGAAGGCCGGCGCCGGGTGCATCACCAGATGGAAGCCGAGCCGGTCGGTGTAGAACGCGATCGCCTGGTCGACGTCGGTGACGATGTACCGCACGCTCACCGTCGCTGGCTGTCCGGATTGTTCGGGCATGTCGGCTCCCTTCGGGGACCGCTGGCGGCCGGAGTGCCGTGCGGACCCGCCCCGGCCAGCGTGGCACGGTGCGCGCGCCCGCACCAGGGCCCGGGAACGATGTGCCCGCCCCGCGCGTTGCATCTGGTGTTCGGGCGTATCGCCCGGATGGGCGACCACACCGGTACCCTGGCACTAATCGTCCGGCTCGGATGTCTGCAGGAGGAGCACGTGGAGAGCAGCAACCCGGCATTCAAGGGCATCGACAAGGCCGTCGCAGCCCGACAGGCGCCCAGCGCTGCATACCTGCAGCAGATGTACGACCAGCCGTCCTACTCCGGCCCCCGCACGCCCGCGCGGCTGATGACGCTGGACGACGTGGTCGCCAAGACCGCCACCGTCCTGGGCGTGGCCATCGTGGCCGGCGGGCTCACCGCCTACTTCCGGGCGTACACGCTGATCATCCCGGCGCTGATCGTCGGCCTGGTGCTCAGCCTGATCGTCATCTTCAAGCGCTCGACCAACCCGGCGCTGATCCTGACCTACGCGGCCGCCGAGGGTGTGGTGCTGGGCGGCATCAGCGGCTGGCTGGAGTCGATCGGCCCGCAGTACAAGGGCATCGCCCTGCAGGCCATCGTGGCCACCCTGGGCGTGTTCGGCGGCATGCTGATCGTGTACAAGACCGGCGCCATCAGGGTCACGCCGAAGTTCACCAAGATGCTGCTGGGCGCCATGATCGGCGTCCTCGTGCTGATGGTGTTCAACCTGCTGGCCAGCCTGGTGTTCAACTTCGACACCGGCCTGCGCTCCGGCGGAACCCTGGCGATCGTGTTCTCCATCATCTGCATCGCGATCGCGGCGCTGAGCTTCCTGCTGGACTTCGACCAGATCGACAAGGCGCTCAAGATCGGCGCCCCGGCCAACTTCGCCTGGTACTTCGCGTTCGGCCTGATGGTCACGCTGGTGTGGCTGTACCTGGAGATCCTGCGGCTGCTGGCGTACATGAGGAACTGACCCTCCGCACGCCGTCGCCCACATGGCGGTGACGGGAGATTCCGGGCCGGGCCCGCGAACCACGGACATGCTCCGTCGGTTGCGGGCCCGGCCCGTCTCGTCGTGGGCCCACCGGGATCGGGAGCGCTGCGCCCGGGAGGCGGTCCAGCGGTTGGCCGACCTGGCCGCGGACGCGTCGGGGGCGCCCCGGAGGGTGGTGCCGGACGCCGGGGTGATGGCGCTGGCGGACCAGATCGCGGTGCTGGAGGGCGACGCCCGGTCGGCGGGGGCGGACCCCTCGGCGGTGACGGGGATCCTGGACCGGCTCGCGTCCGACCTCGGGCTGCGCTGAGCCGCGCCTGCCCGGGCTGGGCCTGTCCGGGCTGGGCCTGTCCGGGCTGGGCCTGTCCGGGCTGGGCCTGTCGGGGCTGGGCCTGTCCGGGCCGAGGGTCCGGGTGCGCCGGACGAGCGGTGCGGCCGGCTCAGCGGACGGCGGCGATGACCTCCGGCAGCAGGGCCGCCACCGCCCGGGCGTAGCCGGGCCCGGACGGGTGGAACCCGTCGGCGTAGAACAGGTCCG
>JBIQML010000698.1:0-2600 GCA_044463405.1 Nakamurella lactea
CCAACAACCCAGGTGAGACGCCATGCCTCGTCGGGCTGGGGCGAAGCCCCGTTAGCCTGATAAGACTCGGGTCAGGTGTCGTCGGTGTCGGTGCCGCCGCCGAGGTAGGCGTGCTGCACGGCGGCGGAGCCGCGAAGCTCATCCGCGGTGCCGGACAGCCGGACCTGCCCGGTCTCCAGCAGGTATCCGCGCTGCGCGATCTCCATGCCCTTGAGAACGTTCTGCTCCACCAGCAGGATCGCGATGCCGCTGTGCCGGTTGATCGTCAGCACATGCTCGAAGGTCTGGTCCACCATTGCTGGGGATAGGCCGGCGGACGGTTCGTCGAGCAGCAGCACCGACGGATCGAGCATCAGCGCCCTGCCCATGGCCACCAGTTGCCGCTCGCCCCCGGACAGGCTGCCGGCCTGGACACGGCGCCGTTCGGCCAACCGGGGCAGCAGGTCATAGATCCGATCCCGGCGCTGCGCGAACTCCCGGCGTGCCCGCACCCCGCCGACCTGCAGGTTCTCCTCGACGGTCAGGTCGGCGAAGACGTTGTCGGTCTGCGGCACGAAACTGACGCCGCCGGACACGATCCGGTGGGTGGGTAGCCCGGCGAGCTCGCGGCCACGGAACCGCACGGATCCCGCGGTGCTCCGAGCGATGCCCATCACCGACTTGAGCAGCGTCGACTTGCCCGACCCGTTCGGGCCGAAGATGAGCACCCGTTCGCCCTCGCGGACCTCGATGCTCACCCCGCGCAGGATGGTCAGATCCTGGTAACCCGCCTGCAGGTCCTGCACCTGGAGCACGGGTCGGGAATCGGCGGCGGTGCCGTCGGTGCTCGCCGGCCGGCGCTCAGCCATGGCGACCGCCCAGGTAGGCCTCCAGCACCCGCTCGTCGTTGCGCACGGCGTGCGGTTCCCCGGCGACCAGCACCGAGCCGAGGTGCATCACCACCAGGTGGTCCACCAGGCGCATCACGGCGTCCAGGTCGTGCTCGATGAGCAGGATGGTGTGGCCCTGCTGCTGCAGGGTGCGCAGCAGGTCGGAGATCTCGCGACGCAGCGCCGGCGCCACGCCCGCGAAGGGCTCGTCCAGCAGCAGCATCCGTGGCCGCTGCATCAGCGCCCGACCGAGTTCCAGCAGCTTGCGCTGACCTCCCGACAGCGTGCCGGCGGCGTCGTCCGCGACGTGCTCGATCTGCAGGAATTCCAGCACCTCCCCGGCGCGCGAACGGATCTCGCGTTCCCGGCGGCGGGTGCCCGGCGCGGCGAACATCCCGACGAGCAGGTGCTCGCCCGGGTGCTGGTCGCCGGCGAACAGCAGGTTCTCCCACACCGTCATCCGGTTGAAGGTCCTGGGGATCTGGAAGGTGCGGAGCAGTCCGGCACGCGCCACCCGGTCCGCCGACCAGGACGTGATGTCCCGGCCGGCGAAGCTCACCCGGCCGGAATCCTCGGCCACGCTGCCCGCGACCAGGTCGAACGTGGTGGTCTTCCCGGCGCCGTTCGGCCCGATCAGTCCGGTGATACTGCCCTCCTGGACCGAGAAGTCGGCGCCCGCCACGGCGTGCACCCCGGCGAAGCTCTTGCGCAGGCCCTGCGCCTGAAGCAGCGTCGTCATGACACGCTTCCCGCCGCCGATGCCCGGCCCATCACTCGCCCCCCGGTTCCCGCGACCCGGCTCCCAGCAACTCCGCGGCCGCCGTGGAACGGCCATCGCGTCGGCGTCGGCGCTGCAGCCGCTCCGGTATCACCCCGCGCGGCGCGAACCGGACCACCAGTATCAGCACCAGCCCGATGATCACGTAGCGCAGGCTGGGCAGGAATCCCGGGTTGCTCGCCGTCAGGTCCGCCAGCCCCGGAATGTTCTGCAGGAAGCGGGTTCCCTGCTGGATGATCACCAGCACCAGCGCGCCCAGCAGCACCCCAGCGTTGTTCCCGAGCCCGCCCAGCAGCACCGCGAGCCAGATGTCGAAGGTCACGATCGGCACGAACTGGCCCACGTGGACGGCACCGATGCTGCCCACCCAGACCGCCCCGCCGACACCGGCGAGCACCCCGCCGAGCACGAAGGCCTTGAGTTTGAACGTGCCGACCGGCTTGCCCAGGGCGCGGGCGGCGACCTCGTCCTCCCGCACGCCGCGCAGCACCCGGCCGAACGGGGACGCGCTGGCCCGGTGCGCGATCAGGTAGCAGATCACCGTCGCCACCGCTACGATGCCCAGGTACAGGTAGATGTAGGTGTTCGCGGAGTTCACCGCGCTGCGCAGCGGCTGCGGGACGGGGGAGAGCCCGAACTGGCCGCCGGTGAGCCAGTTCTCGTTGCCCAGGAACGTCAGGAAGACCTGGCCGAGGGCGAAGGTGACCATCGCCAGGTAGTGCCCGCCCAGGCGCAGGCAGACCAGTCCCATGAGCAGCGCCAGGATCCCCGTCACCGCCGCCGCGACGAACACCGCCACGATCCACGGCAACTGCAACCCGATCACGTTCAGCCCGTCGTAGCCCTTGGCCCCCTGCGGTGGTAGGACGACCAGCGCCGCCGCGAACGCGCCGGACGCGAACAGCGCGACGAACCCGAAGTTGGCCTGTCCCGCCAGGCCGTACTGCATGTTC
>JBIQML010000699.1:0-2590 GCA_044463405.1 Nakamurella lactea
GTCGCCGGGCATCCCGGTGGGTACCTGCATGCCGTCGACGTAGACCGTGGCCGCGTGCCAGAAGCTGAGCATGTCCTTGACCTGTGTCGCGTCGTTCAGCGGCTCCGGATAGAACCATGCGACATCCGCGGCATCGCCGAAACTGAGGTAGCTCGCCACCCCTTTGTAGGCGCAGGTGGTGTGGGTATCCGACGGCGTCAGCAGATCTACCCGCACGTCCTCGCGCGGCAGGTACCACCGCACGGGAAGCCCGGTCTCGAACAGCGCCGTGGGTCTGGATGATTCGGCCACCGTCGTGCCGGCTACCTCGACCCGCACATGCCGATCGCTGCGGAGCGCGTCGATGCGGGCGTAGGGGTCGTGCGGATGGCTGATGACCGGTGCGTCCTCCTCCCGCCAGTCGAACCGATCGAACCGGACGACGATCCGGCCACCGAGGGAGGGGTCGTCGGGCCGGAAGGCGACCTCGCCGAGGCCGCCGGCGTGCAGCGACGTGCCGGGGGCGGTGTGCCATTCCGGGTGATGCGGCTCGAGGACCGGGCCCAGGGGTTCGGGCAGCGGTGCCGGCTGCTGCTCGGTCAGGCTCAGGTGCAGCTCGCCCGGCGGAACGGCATACTGCGGCACGACACGTCGGGGTTCCCAGACCAGGAACGCGTCACGCGAATCCAGGACGGTCTCGCCGTGCAGCGCGGCCCGGATGCGTTTCGGGGTGCTGGCGAAGCGGAGTTCGCGGAGCGATCGCAGCTTCCACTCTCGAAGGTCGATGGCCATCCCCGAGTGTGCGCCCGGCCAGGTCCCGGTGCCAAGACAATCCCGCGTCCCGGCCCGACCGTCGACTCGGCGGATCACCGGGTCGGCGGCGGGCCGGGGGAGCAGCGGGCCGGGATGCAGCGGCCGGGCTTCAGGCGTTGATCACCGGTGATGTCCCGGGCGACAGTCGTAGGCCGCGCTGCCGGTCACCGCGTGGGATCGGGTCATCTGGCCGCCCGCGTGGGCGTGCCAGGATCCGCAGCCGAGCGGAACGCGCAGCACCTGGCCGGTGCCCGCGGCGACGCCGCCGACGGTCAGGTATGCGTTGCTACCCCGGATCGCCAGGCCGTAGGGCGCGAACAGGTCGCCGAGGACCACGGTGGGCGCCGTGGAGTGCTTGTCGACGCGTACCAGTGCACCGGTGGTGCCCTCCAGCAGCCCGCTGCTGGAGATCTCGACGGCATACAGGGTGCGTCCGCGGAACGCCAGGTCGGTGACGTTGGTCAGGCCGGAGGCATACACCGTCACGTTGCCGTTGCGACCGATCCGGTAGATGTTCGCCGCGCCGGCCGGGAACGGGAACCCAGTCAGCTGGCTCACATACAGTGCGCCGTCCGGCCCGAACGCGACCGATGTGGGGACGGCCTGCATCGGAATCTGGGTGCCCGGCGGGAGCCCGAGGAAGGCGGGGGCGTCCACCATCCGGTCCGCGAACGTACCAAGGATGCGCACGTGCCGGCCGGGTCGCACCGATAGGACGTCGTTCCCTCCGGCATCGGCGACCAGGAACCGCCCCCGGCCGAGCAGTAGCCCGACCGGGTTGCTGTCGACGTCGTTGACCGGATTGACCCGCGCCTCGAAGGCGGCCAGGTCGGCGATCGTCCACATGCGGCCGGACCGGGTGTTGGCCAGGCGAAGGGTCCCCATGTACGCGCCGGCAGGTGGCAGCCCGGCTCGGGTGTCCAGGTTTCCGCCGAGTCCGATCAGGACCGCGAGGAATCCGCCGGCCAGCGGCTGGACGTCGGACGGACCGATCGCCCGGGTCCCGGTGCCCTCGTCCGCCAGTGACGGAAGTCCGGTGAGCACCCGGCTCTGCCAGCCACGCGACGAGATCCTGGTGATCGAGCCCGTTGTGCCGAAACAGACCGGGCCGCCCTCCGGCCCCGTCATGCACGGGCCGGAGCCACCGGTGCCGGCCTCGGCGACGTACAGGTCGCCGTTGCGCGCGAAGCTCAGCTGCCGTGGGTTGTTCAGACCCTCTGCAATGACCGTCGGGGAGCTCGGCCGCCCATCGTGGTGACCGGTGGCGCCGGCGTTGGCGGGGATGGTGCCCGAAACCGTCAGGGCGGCGACGGCAGCGCCGATCATCAGGACGCGTCGGGCAGAGAGTCGCGGGACCATGGTGTCCTCCGATCGGTGACGTGGGTGCCGAGCGACGCATTGGTGCCGCGGCGGCATGCGCGGGCGGCAGCGTGGCGCGATCTGCCAGGCACTCTCAGCGTCGGGCGGCCGTTCGATGAGCAGATCACCCGCGTGGGCGGGCGGAAAGCAGCAAGTGCCACTCAGGCGTTCACCGGGCGTGATAACCCCTTCCGGCGAAACCCCCGCCCGGGTGGTCGGGACACCGCGTCCCGCCGCTCCGTGATCGGCGAGCCAGCCGCGCCCGCGCGCCCAGCCCGACCCGATCACTTCCTCGGTCGGGCCATCGTGCCGGCCCGGTGTGCCGCGCGGCCGGATGCACCAGGGCGGGTCCGCCGGTGCGGAGCGACGAGGAGGCCCGCAACGGCGGTGACGGTGGCGACGGCCTCGGCGACGGCGGTGAGCGTCTTCTCCGGGTACC
>JBIQML010000700.1:0-2584 GCA_044463405.1 Nakamurella lactea
GCTGGTGCGGGTTCCGTAGCCGTGCAGCCGTCCGAGGAAGGCGGCGAACGCCTGGCGGGACACCGGCTGCGCCGGGCGGAAGGTGCCGTCGTCGTAGCCGTTGATGACGCCGGCGCTGGCCATCGAGCAGATGGTGGTGCGGAACGGCGAGTTCGCGGCCAGGTCGGGGAAATCACAGCCGATCGGGATGGCGATCACCTGTCCGCCGCCGGCGGCGGCGGGCAGGATGGAACCGACGGTGACGTAGGCGAAGCCGCCGTGTAGCGCAATACCGTACGGCGCGAACAGCCCGCTGGCGAGGACCGAGAAGCTGTCACCGCCGCCCGGTGGGATCGCCACGACCGCCCCGATCGGGCCGTTCAGCAGGCCCTGCTGGGCGATCTCCACCGCGTACAGGTTGCCGCCGGCGCCGAACGCCAGGTCGGTGACGTTGGTCAGGCCCGAGGCGTACACGGACGCTTCGCCGGTGCCGTCGCCGTTGAGGTGCACCCGGTAGATCGACGCGCCGCCCTCGCAGAACGGGAAACCGGTCAGCTCACTGACATACAGGTCGCCGTCGGGACCGCGTACCACCGAGGTCGGAACGGCCTGCGACGACATCGGCGGCGCGCCGGGCGGTCCCGGCGGCGGGCAGGTCGTGCTCGGCGACGGGAACGTGGCCACCAGACTGACGGTGCCGTCGGTGTCCACCCTGAGCAGGTCGTTGCCGCCGGCGTCGACGACGAAGGTGCCGCCGTCGTCCGCCAGCACGGCGTTGGGGTTGGAGTCCGGCGCGTCGGCCGGGGGTACCGGGTTGTTCGCAGCTTCGAACGCTGAGATGTCGATGGTCTGGGCCGTCACCGAGTCATACTGGAGCGTCCCGAGCAGCCGCGCATCCGGTGCCTCGGCCTGCATGGCCGTCCGGTTGGCGGGATCCGTGCCCAGGCCGATGGTGTACGCAAGATCGCCGTTCGGGAGCATGGTGACGTCCGACGGCCCGGCCGCCTCGGCGCCCGGAGGCAGCTGACCACCCTGCGTCGAGACCTTCGGGGCAAGCGACGGCAAGCCCGTCACCAGCTGGGTCTGCAGGCCGGTGGGGTTCACCGCCGTGATCGCGCCCGTCGTACCGAAGCAGGTCTCCACGGTGGGATCGTCAGCGGACGGGATGCACGGCGTGCCGGTGGTACCGCCGCCGTGGCCGGACTCGGCGATGTAGAGGTTGCCGCTTCTGTCGAAGGAGAGCTGCCGTGGGTTGTCCAGCCCGGAGGCGATCACCGGATACGGCGACGGCGCTCCCGGACTGCCGACCGGCGGGCCGGCGGGCGGATCGTCGGCCGCCGAGGCTGCCGGCGTGACCGCCAGCGCGGCGAGCGCCGCCGCCCCGATGACCGCGGTCACTCGACCGCCGATGCGAAACCTGCTTCGGGCTGACATTCATCCACTCCCTCGATCGATGCGCGCCACCTCCCGATCTGATCAGGATCGACGCCTTCGCGGCACCTCCACGCACCCCCGACGGTCGCTCCAGGGACGTTACGCGGGGTAAGAGAGGATCGCAGGCTTTCGTAGCATTTCACCTGAATGGTGCAGCAGCGCGGGCGGTGCCGTCTGGACATGGACGCGCCAGGGCCGTCGCGCGGGGCCCTCTTGCGCGCCGGGTCAGGCGAAGTCGCCGGCCGCTCGCCGGACCTTGGTCAGCAGGCCGGAGAGCCGACCGGCGTCTCCTTCCTCCAGACCGATCAACCCGAAGTCGGCCTGCATCACGGCGTCCGTGGCCGGCCCGAGGCGATCCTTGCCCGCGGGAGTGATCTCCACCAGGGTGGTCCGCCGGTCGGAGGGGTGGCGGAGCCGTCGCACCAGCCCGTCGGCCTCCAACCGGTCCACGATGTTGGTGATCGACGTGGGGTGCAGTTGCAGGCGCTCGCCCATCATCCGCATCGGCAGCGAACCACGCTGGGAGAACGACAGCAGCACCAGCGCCTCGTACCGGGCGAAGGTCAGCCCGTGCGGGCGCAGCGCCTCGTCCACGCTCGCCTGCAAGATCTGCTGGACCCGCATGATGTTCGTCACCGCCGCCATCGCCCAGTTCGGGCCGATGCGCTCGCTCCAGGTCTGCGCCGCCTTGGCGATGGGGTCGAAGGGCAGCGCCGGGGCGGAGGCGTTCACGGTCATGCCCGACGGTAACAAGATGCGCCGTCACCGCTATTAGTGGGACCTCCGACAGTCGGATATCCTTGTATTGACCGACCGGCCACGCGAAGCGGCGACCGAGACCCGGCCCGCCGTTCGAGCCCGAGAGGCAGACCCCGATGACCATCGTGCAGAAACCAGAGACCAACGACCGGACCGGTGACGCCGCCGACATCGATGCCGGCCGCCGGCGCTGGCAGCAGCGCTACGACGCCGCGGAGGCGGCGGGCCGCGTCCGGGACGCCGACTTCACCACCCTGTCGGGGTTGGAGGTGGCACCCGTCTACGGGCCACGCCCGGGGGATACCGTCACCGGCTTCGAGCGCATCGGCTGGCCGGGGGAGTACCCGTTCACCCGCGGGCTGTACCCGACCGGCTACCGGGGCAAGCCGTGGACCATCCGGCAGTTCGCCGG
>JBIQML010000701.1:0-2581 GCA_044463405.1 Nakamurella lactea
CGCGAACTGTGTCACCCGGCCATTCTCCCCCACCCGCCGCACCGGGCCGATCTGTCGGTATTTTTCCGGGGCGACGTGCCACAAACCCGGCGCGGCGGACATACTGGCACAGTGGCAGGAGCACAGCGGTCGGGGGCGCGGTGGATCGCGCTGCTGTTGGGGCTTGCCCTCGTCGCATCCGCCGCGGTGGCGTACGCGCTGATCAGGGTGACCACCCCGAGCGACGGCGACCAGCAGGCGGTGCAGAGCGCCCAGGGCACCGTGCCCGCCTCCGTGACCGTCTCCCCGGCGGACGCCACGATGAGTTCCACCGACACGACGGACACCACGGCGACCGAGGCCGCACCCATGAGCGCCGCGTCGCCGGCGCCGTCCAGCCCGCCCGCGACGCCGGACACCGCGAGCAGCCCGACGACGCCCACCATGCCGTCCCCGAGCCCGCTGTCGACGCCGACGGGGTCCGAGTCGGCCGCGCCCTCGACGGTCACCAGCATGCTGGCCGGATCGGACATCACGCTGCCGGCCGCCTGGTCCGGCACGGCGAAGATCACCGTCACCGTGCTGGGGTCCTGCGCCGGGGGGAACTCCTCCGTCTACACCGACACGCCCGCGGACCTGGCGCTCGACCTGCCGCAGAACGAGGCCAGCGCGGTGGCCCCCACGGTGACGAGGTCGCTGCCGGACAACGAGCCGACCCTGACGCTCGGGGTCAACGCCGCCGAGGTGCCCTCGCTGGCGGTGTACTCCTCGGCGATCGACGACGCCGGGGCGTTCCACCGCTACTGGCAACTGCAACTCACGCCGGACTCGGACCGGACCGAGATCCGGGGCACGCTGTCCGACCAGCCGGCCGACGGCGATCACCCGAACATCATGGTCGACGCCGAGACGTCGTTGCAGCCCTGCGAGACGGCCGGCACGGTGGGCCTTCCCCGGGTGCTGGCGCCGGGGTCGACGCTGTCCGGCTGGGTCAGCCAGACCAGCGCGAAGCTGACCCTGCGGGCCAAGACCACCGACGGCAAGCGCAGCGTGCTGGTGCAGATGACGGCGACCCGCCACCAGTGAGGCGGTCGCACCGGTCGTTCCCCGTCGGCCCCATCGGCGCGGCGGCCCTGTCGGTCCTGTCGGTCCTGTCGGTCCTGGCGGCACCGCGGGCCGATCGGGCGGTGACGGAGCCCACCGGCATGCCCTCGCGGCGGCGGGGTGGCCCGCGTGACAAGATGGTGGTAGGCCGCGCGGTTCCGACCGCATCGGGATGACGCGGCGCTGGTGATGGTGCCCCTCGGGCACCGCGGACGGCCGGGAGGCACAGTGGCGGACACCTCGCTGGAGCGGCGTTCCCCCCAGGGCGAGCAGGACCACACCGGCGGCGCCGTGGAGCACGCCTCGCATCCGGTGGTCCGCTACAACCCGGACGCCCCCAGCGAGGAATGGGGCTGGCACGGCTCCTGGAGGGTGTTCGCGCCCAGGGGCAGCGCGGTGCTGATGTGGATCGGCGTCATCACCCTGGTGCTGTTCAACTTCACCGAGCACGAATCCCACGTGGAGAACTACTACTTCAACGGCATCGCCCTGCTCGGGGCGATCTGGCTGGTCGCCCGCGAGCGGCAGGGCCGCAAGATGCGCCGCCGGCAGCGGGAGATCGCCGAGCGCGCGGATCGCTGAACAGCTCGGCCCGGTCCGGCGTCCCGACAGGCCGGCCGGGTCCGGCGTCCTGACAGCTCGGCCCGGTCCGGCGTCCCGACAGCTCGGCCGGGTCCGGCGTCCTGACAGGTAGCCCGAATTCGCCCCAGGTAGCCCGATTTTGTCGGCGTGTCGCGCCAACTTCGGGCTACCTGGGCCTGGATGAGCTTGGGCCTGGGTGGGCCTGGGCCTGGGCCTCCGCGGCAGGTCCGGCCAGCACATGGCCGCGGGCCGGCCTAGCGCTCGGCGGCGGCCAGCTGGCCGCAGGCCGCCGCGATCTCCCGTCCACGGGTGTCCCGCACGGTGCACGTCACCCCCGCCGCCCGCACCCGTCGCACGAACTCGTCCTGCACCGCCTTCGGCGAGGCGTCCCACCGGCTGCCCGGGGTCGGGTTCAGCGGGATCAGGTTCACGTGCACCAGCGAGCCCAGCCGCTCATGCAGCAGCGAGCCCAGCAGGTCGGCCCGCCACGGCTGGTCGTTGACGTCCCGGATCAGCGCGTATTCGATGGACACCCGCCGGCCGGTGGCGTCGGCATAGCGGCGGGCGGCGGCCAGCACCTCGTCGACCTTCCACCGGTCGTTGATGGGTACCAGGGTGTCGCGCAACTCGTCGTCCGGGGTGTGCAGCGAGACCGCCAGGCGCACCTGCATGCCCTCGGCGGTGAGCCGGTCGATGGCCGGCACCAGCCCCACCGTGGACACCGTCACCGACCTGGCGGAGATGCCCAGACCGTGCGGTGCCGCCGCGGTGATCAGCCGTACCGCTGCCAGCACGCGGCGGTAGTTGGCCAGCGGCTCGCCCATGCCCATGAACACGATGTTGGACAGCCGGCCCGGCTCCCCCAGCGCGCCGTCCCGGGCAGCGGCGGCGGCCAACCGGACCTGCTCGACGATCT
>JBIQML010000702.1:0-2569 GCA_044463405.1 Nakamurella lactea
CGGTCCGCCCCAATTCTAATTGGGGCCACTGTCCGGAGTAAATCGGGCCGCTCAGCTCGCGTGGACTCTTACGCTTTGCGCGGCTGCCGCCTGCGACGCGCGAACCCGTCGAATCCCCACGCGGCTTCTGGTGCGGGGCGGCACCCTCACCGCGGTGCTTCTCGTGCTCGCGACAGTCGCAACCGGCGACTGGCGTGCCCTGGTCGTCACCGCGGCGGCAGTCCTCGCGTCCGGCGCTGTAGTCGCGCTCTGCTGGCGATTTGCCGGCGTCGGCTTCGGAGATGTGCGCCTAGCCGCCGCAGGCGGCCTCGGCCTCGGACATGTCACAACGATGAGCATTGCGGTCGGATTGAGCCTCTTCGCCGGGTTCTCCGTCATTCAGGCGGCATACGTCTATTGGCGCACGCGGAACCGTAAGGCGCACTTCGCGTTGGCCCCCGCCCGGGTGCTCGGATTCCTCGCCGCGGCAACCGCGTGAGCTACACCGCCTCGAGCGGTCTGCCACAAGCAGGGCGCAAAAATCCTGGCACGGCGGCACAGCAAGAGCGCCGTTCGGCCGTTGGTGGTCCCGTCTATCGAGCCAGCGCGGCGATCTTGCGAACCTTGGGGGAAACCTGCTTCCCGAGTCGACCCGCGATCACGACCTGGGCCCGGGCCGCCGCCACCATGGACGGGGTCACCCGAACGACCGTCTCCTCGGCGACCTGGTCGTCGGCGACCGACTTCACCGGCCGTGGCTGTCCAGCCATTCAGGCCTCCCCGGTCTCGTCGCTACTGCCACCGGTGTCCACCACGTATCTGGTGGTGTCCACATGCTCGTCCGGCACCTGCGCCAGTCGTGGCGAATACGACAAGTGCTCCAGCAGGTGCAGGTCATCCCTGGTCGCCAGCGTGGATCCCGCAAGCGCCTCCAACGCGTTGTATCCGGCAGCCTGCACCTGGTCGTTGTCGCTGACTGTCAGCTGCTGCGCCCACTGCACCCGCCGGAACCACTCCGCCCGGTTGGGTCGCGCGTCGATTGATCAGGCCCACCAAGGTCGTGCCGATCAGCGTCAGCGTGCCACCCGCCACCGCAACCAGCAGCGTCTGCCACCAGACCACCAGTCAACCCCCGCTCTCACGCAAGCCGGGCACGAATCTAACGGACGGTGCTGACTGTTGATCGCGATCGCGGGTTCGGCTGACTAACGATCGAGAACCTTCGCGGCGGCGCTCACGACGTGTCGGCCGAAGTAGACGTCCAGCGTCATCGACGGGTTGGCGTGGCCCAGTTGGTCCGCGACCTGCCGAGGCGTGAACCCGGCCTCGTCGAGGCGGGTGGCGACGGTCTTGCGAAACGTGTGGGACGTCACCCACGACCACGGCCCGCGATCGCAGCGGAGGCGTTGCCCCCGGAGTCCGTGCGCGAAGCGCCCGTCGCCATCGAGTTGGTAACCGGTCCGCCGGCATGCGTCGCATTCGAAGGCGTCGAACAGTACCCGCAGGTCGCCGGAGACGTTGTTGGGATCGCGCAGCCCGCCCGCGAGGGGTGACGTGAACACGATCCCGTTGGCCACGTTGCGCCTGCGGAGCATGTCGACGGCGAAGGAGGGCAGCGCGACCACCCGCCATCCGGCCTCGGTCTTGGGTCTGGGCTGGACGACTAGGCCTTCGCCCGGGACCCGCACCACCGTCGCGTTCACCTCCCAGGTGCCGGTATCCAGGTCGACCAGGGGACGGCGCTCCCGGTTCGGGCCCATCCGGGTCGCCAGCGCCTCGCCGATCCGGCAACCGGTGGCCAGCATCCAGTCGACCAGATCGGGAAGGTCGAGCTCGATGGCATGAGGATCGCCTCGCAAGAGAAGTGTCAGACGTCGAGTCTCATCGACGGTCAGGGCACGCGGCGACCTCGCGGCGGTCGAGCGGATCCGCGCTCCCGAATCGCGAACCGGGTTGGTCGACACTGCACCATCGCGCACGGCCAAGCGGAACATTCCGGACAGCGCGCTGCGAGTGGTCTTCGCGGCGCCGTGCCCGCTTCGTTCCACGATCGCGCTGAGCACCCTGCTTACCACTCCGGGGTTGACCTCGCGAAGGCGCAGATCCCCCAGCGCCGGCTTGATCTGCGTCCGGACCATCGAGCGGTAGGTGCGACCGGTTCCGGTGGACCAGCCCTCCGCAGACGCGAGCCAGGCGTCCGCCAGCTCGCTCACCCTGGTGTCCGCGTCCACGCCGCCGCCGGCGGTGGGGCCGCGACGCTCACGCAGCGCCTCCTTCAGCGCACGCTCCGCGGCCGGCCGAGTCGGGCCGGTCCGTGAAACCAGGCGCTGGCGACCGTCGTAGTCACGGAACCTGGCGCGAGCCTGGATAGCGCCGGACGGCAGGACGACGAAGGCGACCTTGCCGAAGGTCCCGACCGGCAGTGCGGGGCGGCCGACCACGAGTGCATCCTCACTCATTTACGATGAATAAACGATGCATCAGGCTAGCGAATCAGGGCCCTTGATCACTTGCGATTCTCTGACCTGGAGTAATGCTCCCCCGGTTGGACTCGAACCAACAACCGTCCGATTAACAGTCGGATGCTCTG